>JANMRV010000012.1:0-15554 GCA_031388685.1 Planctomycetota bacterium | reverse complement strand
GCGCGGCGTCTGTATTGGTCGGGGCGGCGCGGCGACAGGGTCGCGCGCGGGGGCGGCGACGAATTCAGGGTGCTGCTCGTCGTTAACCGCGTTGTCTCGGAGGCCAGGGGCGCCGCCGACCGCATCCAGAAGGAACTGGAGATGCCGTTCAACGTCGGCGGCCAGGAGCTGTTCACCAGCGCGAGCATCGGCATCGCGCTCTCGGCCACGGGCTACGAAAAGCCCGAAGACATTTTGCGCGACGCCGACACGGCCATGTACAAGGCCAAGTCCCAGGGCAAGGCGCGCCATGCCATGTTCGACACGGGCATGCACGAGCGCGCGGTGATCCTGTTGCGCATGGAGGCCGACCTGCGCCGCGCGATCGAGCGCAGCGAGTTGCGCGTGCACTACCAACCGATCGTTTCGCTGGCCACGGGCAGGATCAGCGGCGTCGAGGCGCTCGCGCGCTGGCAACATCCCGTGCGCGGCCTGGTCTCGCCGGCGGAATTCATTCCGATGGCCGAAGAAACCGGCCTGATCCTGCCGATCGGCCGCTGGGTCTTGAACGAAGCCTGCCGGCAGATGGTGATCTGGCGCGATCGTTTCGGCCTCGAGCATCCGCTCGAAGTCGCGGTCAATCTTTCGGGCCGACAACTCGCGCTGCCCGACATCGTGGCGCAGATCGGCGAGGTGCTGCGCGAATGCGGCCTCGAGCCGAGCCACCTGCGCCTGGAGATCACCGAGAGCGTGGTCATGGAGCGGCCCGAGATGGTCAGTTCCATGCTGCAGGAATTGCGCCGCGTGGGGGTCAAACTCTCGATCGACGACTTCGGCACGGGCTACTCGTCGCTGGCCTATCTGCAGCGTTTTCCCGCCGACACGCTCAAGATCGACCGCTCGTTCGTTTCGCCCATGGGCAGCCGCGGCGAGAACTCCGAGATCGCGCGCACGATCGTCACGATCGGCCACAACCTCGGCATGCGCGTCGTCGCCGAAGGCGTGGAAACCGCCGAGCAGCTCGCGCACCTGCGCGGACTCTCCTGCGAGGGCGCGCAGGGTTACTTCATCTCGAAACCGCTGACCAGCGAAGACGCCGGCCAGCTGATCGGCGCGCGCAACTCCTGGTGAGCGGAAAAAGGCCTCGGGAACTCCCGGTGACTTGGGGCTATCCTTGTGCGCCATGAATCCCCCGTCGCGCATCTGCATCCACTACCACCGCGATTTCGACGGCATGGTCGCCGGCGCGATCCTGGCGACGGTGCTGCGCGAACTGCGCGGCGAAGATCCGAGCTGGAAAAGCATCAATTACGACCAGCGCACGGATTGGCCCAGCTTCGAGGCGGGCAAGCGCTTCGCCGTGGTCGACTTTCACTTCCACCCGCGCGCCGAATACTGGTTCGACCACCATCCGACGACGTTCCTCACGCCGGAGTTGCGCGCGCAGTACCAGGAGAGCGAGCGCTGGCTGTGGGATGAGACCTCGCCTTCTTGCCCGCCGCTGGTGCTGGCCCACGCGCAAAAGCACTGGGGCTACAAGGTGCCCGCGCGCTTCGAGGAAATGGCGCGCTGGTCGAACAAGATCGACGCCGCGAAATACGACAATGTCGAAGAGGCTGTGTTCGGCGACAAACCGGCGCTGCGCATCGCGCGCTCCCTGACCGCAGCGCCCAACAACGATTGGATCGACGAAATCGTCGGAGCGTTGACCGAATCGGACCTCGAAAGCGTCGCCGCGCGGCCGGACCTCGAAAAAGTCTATCAACGCGCCGCGCGCAATCGCGATCGCGCCCTGGAGCAGTTCCCGCCCACGGTCGTCTCGAAGACCGGCAAGGTGCTGCACTACGACGCGTCGAGCCACCAGATCCGGCGCGAGCGCTTCGCCCCCTTCTATCACCATCCGGAGGTGAACTACTCGGTCGGGGTGATCCCGACGCGCGCAGGCTTCCACGTATCAGCCGGCGAAAATCCCTGGAAACCTGCGGCCGCGGACGTGCACATCGGCCAGATCATGGAAAGCTACGGTGGCGGCGGCCACAAGGCGGTCGGAGGAGCGAACCCCGCGAACCTCGCCGCCGCGCGCAAGGCCGCGGGCGAAATCGCCGAGCTCTTGCGCAAGGCCCTCGCGGCCGGAACGCGGCCGTGACCGCAGCGGACGGAGCCTTGATCCCGCTGCTTTCGCTGACGAAGCCTGAGTTCACGGCGCTGGTCGTGCGCCTCGGAGGTCGCGAGTTTCACGCCAAGATCGTGCGCAGCGCGATCCTGGAAAAGGGCCTGCTCGATTTCGGAGCGATGACCTCGCTGCCGAAGATCCTGCGCGAGGGATTGCAGCGCGAAGTCACGGTGCTCTCCGGCCGCGAGATCGACCGCGTGGTCTCGCGCGATCGCACCACGAAGCTGCTGTTGTCGTTCGCGCGCGATTCCGAGCGCGACGCCACGGTCGAGACCGTGCACATCCCGCCCCACGATCCGACGCGCGGCGCGGGCGCGACGTTGTGCGTATCGACGCAGGTCGGTTGCCCGGTCGGCTGCCCGTTCTGCGCCTCGGGCCGCGCGGGACTCGTGCGCAACCTCGAGGCCCATGAAATCGTCGAGCAGTACATCCGCGGCCGCGCGCTCGGCGAACTCTCGCGCAGCGTGGTCATGGGCATCGGCGAGCCGTTGCTCAACTATGCGAACTTGAATTCGGCTCTCGACGTCGTGCACGACGAAATGGGCATGGGCTCGCGCAAGGTCACGGTCTCGACGGTCGGTTTCCCCGATCGATTGCGGCGCATCGCGCCGACCAAGCCGCGCTTTCAACTGGCGATTTCGCTGCACACGCCCGATGACGAGCAGCGCGGCGAGTTGGTGCCGGCGATGAAGGACGTGCCGATCGAAGAGATCCTCTCGGCCGGCGACAACTGGTTCGAAGTCACCGGACGCGAAGTCACGTACGAGTACGTGTTGCTCTCGGGCACGAACGATTCACAGGGCCACGCCGAGCGCCTGGCCGAGCGCCTCGCACGCCGTCGCTGCACCGTGAACTTGATCCCGTTCAACCCCGTGCGCGGCGCACCCTACTCGCGCCCGATCATGACCGCCGTCGAACTTTTCCAGGCGGCCCTGGCCGAGCGCCGCGTGATCTCCACCGTGCGCTGGTCGCGCGGTGTCGAAAGCGACGCAGCCTGCGGGCAGTTGAGGATCAAAAAACTCGCCTGAACTGTCAGGTGCCTGGCTCCATTCCGAACTGTTGCCGCCGAGCCGTTCACAACGCCGTTGCCCGTTCAGCTCGACCTGGCCGTTGCCCCCACAGCGTCGTTGGGCGGATGCAACAGTTAGGAATGGAGCCTGGCACCGTACGATGGAAGGACTTGATCGAAGCAGCTATGGTGCAATCCCGTGGGGATCCGATTCATCTAGGACGCGCAAAAGGCGGATGCCAACCGCCGCAAGCATCGTGTGTCGTTCGAGGAAGCCCTAACCGTTTTCAGCGACCCGGATGCGCGGATTCACGACGACCCGGCACATTCTGCGAATGAGACGCGTGAGATCATCGTGGGGCATTCGGCGCGAAATCGCCTGCTGTTGGTAGCATTTACGGAACGCCAAGGCGCGGTGCGCATCATCAGCGCCCGCCGGACTACACGTCATGAAAGCAACGAATACGAGAAGCACAAGCAGGCCTAAGCAGAAGCGTCGCCTCGAACGGGGCCTCGCCCCTAGCTACGAGTTCGACTACACCAAGTCGAAAGCAAACCGGTTCACGAGTCGCGTCGATCGGGACGTGGTGGTAGTGGTCCTCGATTCCGATGTGGCAAAAGTGTTCGCTGACTCGAAGCGGGTCAATGCTCTCCTGCGCGCTATGATCGCGGCCGTGAAAAAGCGAAGTAGACGCCAGGCAGGCTGACCCTTCATTTCGGCTGACGCCCGCGCGAGCCAACACAGTCCGCCATCGTGGTGGATTCACGGCATACTGCTTTGATATGCAGAGGAAGCACTTCAAACTCAAACGAGTCTCAGGTCAGCCGGTCACAGATGCTGAACTTCTCGCCGACCTGCGAAGCGTCGCGGTGAGCCTCGGAAAGACCACTGTCGGTCAAAAGGAATATGGTCGCGCCGGTAAGTACAGCGACTCGACGACAACGCGGCGGTTCGGATCTTGGAACGGCGCGCTGACGGCTGCAGGACTGACGATTGCCAATGAGGTAGACATTGACGATGAACGCCTGTTCGAGAACATCTTGACCCTCTGGCAACACTACGGGCGGCAACCAAGAAGACGCGAACTCGCACTCCCGCCGTCAGAAATCTCCCAGTCGCCTTACTCTCGACGGTTTCGGTCATGGACCGCAGCGCTTGAGAGCTTCGTCTTGTACGCCGATACCTTTGACGAATCCAGCGGAGCAATGACCGTTGCGAAAACCTTGACCGACGAATCAAGGAGAACGTCCCGCGACCCGACGCTTCGACTTCGCTTTCAGGTCCTTCAGCGAGATCGGTTCTCATGTCGATCGTGCGGCGCTAACCCCGCAGCACACCCTGGTTGCAAACTTCACGTTGACCACCGCATGCCATGGAGCCGGGGCGGCGAAACAGTCCTGAAGAATCTCCAGACGCTCTGCGACAGGTGCAATCTCGGCAAGGGCGCTCAGATCCAGGGGGCGGACTGACTATCGACTGTTCTGGGTGTCTTCCGTTCGAGCCCCGCGCCGAATCGGATCGTTTGCAATCAGCCCTTACGCGTAGCCTGCACGTTCGCGGGCAGGCAGCCTTCGATGCGATCGAGGGTCCAGTCGACTTCGCTCGCGTCGATCACGAAGGACATGCGGAAGCGAATCGCCTGCGCGCCGCTCTTGAGCGCGAGCACGTTGTTCTGGCGCAACTTCGCCAAGAGTTCATCGCGCGCCGCCGGACTCTCGAGCGTGAACGCGAGCAACGATCCAAAGCCGCGCACATTCGTGAACGCGCCGCGCGACCTGGCGATGCGGCGCAGGCCGGCGAGGAATCGATCGCCTTGCACGGCTACGTTCTCGTGCAACTTCTCGCCGAGGATGATGTCGATGAATTGGCGGCAGCGCACCATGTCCGTCAGATTGCCGCCCCAGGTCGAATTGATGCGGCTCACCTTCGTGAACACGTTGTCCGTGACTTCGTCGACGCGCGGGCCGGCGTAGAGGCCGCAGACCTGCGTTTTCTTGCCGAAGGCGACGACATCGGGGCGCACACCGAGGCGTTGCCACAACCACGGCGTACCGCTGCCAAAAAAACCGGTCTGGACTTCGTCGAAGACCAGCAAGGCTTCTTCTTCGTCGGCGAAGCGGCGCAGGCGCTGCAGGAACTCAGGGCGGAAGTGATTGTCGCCACCTTCGCCCTGCATCGGCTCCAACAAGATGCAGGCGATCTTGCGCGGATGTTTCTTGAACGCGGCTTCGATCTCGCGCTCGGCGCGCGCTTCGGAAGCTTCGATGTCGTTGGCGATGTTGCCGTCGAGGTCGAACTCGATCGCCGGATTGTGCACGCGCGGCCAGGCGAACTTCGGGAAGAGCCCGATCTTGGTCGGGTCCGTATTCGTGACCGAGATCGTGTAGCCGGAGCGGCCGTGGAAAGCCTGGCGCAAGTGCAGCACGACCAGATCGTTGCAGTCGTCGTCGAAGCTGCGTCGGCCGAGCTTGCCTGCCTTCCAATCGAAGGCGACTTTCATCGCGTTCTCGACGGCGAGCGCTCCACCGCTGATCCAGAAGTGGTGTTTGAAACCGGCGGGCGTGACGCGCGTCGCGAAAGCCTCGACGAAACGCGCCATCGACTCGGTGTACAGGTCGGAGTTGGCCGGATTGTTGGCCGCGGCGAGCATCAGTTCGCGGCGGAACTCGGGCTCGGCCATGCGCGGGTGGTTGTAGCCGATCGGCCAACTCGCGAAACACGTGAACATGTCCAGGTACTTCGTCCCGTCGCGTGCATCGACCAGCCACGGGCCTTGCGAGCGCTCGAGGTCGAACACGAACGGAAAACCATCTGCCAACTGGTGGCGCTTGAGAACTTCGTGAACCTGGTGTGCGTAACTCATGGTGACGATGGGCGGCTTCGTGACAGCAATTTCCTCAGGGCATCGGCCGGACCTCGGCTGCGAGTGAAGGCCACAGCTGAATCGGCGCCGCGTCGAAGCGCAGAGCGAGCTGCGCGGCGGCGGCGGCGTCCTTGGCACGGATCAGACAGAGCAGGGGCCGCGGCCGGCGCTCGCGCACCAGCCGCATCGCGGGATCGACATTGGTGAAGACCAGGGGCAGAGCTCCCTGGACTTCGCCGAAGATCGGACAGGCCCCCTCGTCGAGGGCCAAGCGCCAGGCCGCCTCCAGATCGCTCGAGAAGTCGGCCTCGATTCCAGGGACAGTGCCGCGCGGGTCAGCCTGTTCGAGTTGTGCGAGAACGGCCTGTGTGAAAGCCGCAAATCGCCGCTCGGGACAGATCACGCGCGCGACATGACCGGGGAATTGGCCCGAAAGTGTAACCGTTCGGCCGAAGGACTGCTCGATCGCGGCGCGCGCGGCCTGGGCCGGATCGAAATCATTCGCGAGCGCGAGCGAGCGATTGGCGATCGGCCACAGCGCCAATTCGAGCGCGGGATGGACGCTGCCGCGAAGTTGCGCCAGCCGCCCCGCCTGGCCGGCGACGCGCAACCACGCCCAGCGCGGATCGCTCGTGGCGGCGCGCAGCAGCGTGTGCGTGTCGTCCCACAGCACAGTCAACGCGGCGTCGTCGAGGCCCGCGCTGAACAGCGCCTGCGCCAGTGCATGTACGCCCCACGGCATGCGCGCGTCGGCGATCAGCACGATCGGATCGCGCGCGAGCAACGCACGGGAAATGCGCGCGGCGAGCGCGCCGATACCGTCGCTCCAGTCCGCTACGAACACACCGGGGCCGCGCGCAGCGCCTTCGCCGGCGTCGCGCAACAACTCGAGCGCCTGCTCGAACTGGAAAAGGTCGCGGTCGAGCCAGTTGCGCGCTTCCTCGAGCTCGAGGCCCAGTGAAAGTGCCACGCCTTCCGCGAGACTCGCATCCGCGCGTAACGCGGCGGCTGCGTGGCGCAGCAGGCCCCAGGTGGAAGCGCGCGAGCCCGCGACGTTCGCGCCGGAAAGATGCTGCCAGACCGTGGCCCACTCCGCGGCGCCCGCACGCGGAAATCGCAGCGAGCCGCCTTTGGGGAGGCTCTGCAAGAAACTCCCGGCACGCGTCCCCGCTTCGGGGTGGCCGGCGATCCAGTGCGTGAAGGGGCGAAGTTCCATGGTCCGACGCCCGAGCTGTGCGCGATCCTTGGAACGGATCGAAGCTCCCGGCGTCGAACCGCCTAGAATACGCAACCGCTCGATGAAAGTAGATCCGCCCAAGCCCGACTCCCCCACGCCCGTGGCCGCGGCGCGCCTTTTCCTGCCCCGCGAAACGCGCGTGGTCAGTCAGCGCGACTTCGAACGCGCCTGGAAGCAGGGCAGCCGCGCACGCGGCGACGTGCTGGTGGTCGTCGCGGTCGCCAACGGCACGGACTTGGCGCGCTATGGACTCTCCGTCGGCAAGAAAGTCTGGAAGGGCGCCGTCGATCGCAATCGCGTGCGGCGCGTCTTCCGCGAGGCTTTCCGGCTGACGCGCCAACAGTTGCCCGCGGGATACGACTACATCCTGGTGCCTGCCGCGCCGAAGTTGCGCCCGACGCTTGAGGCGACCTGCCGCGAACTCTCCAAGCTCGGACCCAAGGCCGTCGCGCGACTGCGCGAGAAGAACGGAAACGTGGGCGCGACGCCTTGAGACCCCTGGCGCGCGAACGACCGCACCGTCTGGCCCGGCTCGCCGGCTTGCCGGTGCGCGCCTATCGGCGTTTCCTCTCGCCGCTCAAGCCGCCGACCTGCCGCTTTCACCCGACCTGCAGCGCTTATGCCATCGAAGCCCTGGAACTGCACGGAGTCGTCCGCGGCACAGGGCTGACCGTGTGGCGCATCCTGCGCTGCCAGCCATTTTGCAAGGGCGGATTCGATCCAGTGCCCGATTCAGAGCTCGAGCGCGAAATGCGTGCTTGCGATTCGAGCGGCGATGTGGACACTCCGCCACGCCAGGCTGCCCCGCTCCAGGAGAAGCCGCAGGTCCAATCGAAGATTCCAAGATGAAGCAACCGTTCGCTCCGTTCGCGGCGATCTTGTTCGCCGGATGTGCAGCCCATGGCACCGCTCCCGACGCGGCTTCGACGCCGCGGTCTGTGGCGTTGACTCCGCCGCTCGCCGGAGTGCGCGCGGCCGATCAGTTCATCCACGAGGGCGAGAAGCACTTCGCGCACCTGTGGCAGATCACCTCGGGCGGACAGAATGCGGAGGGTTATTGGAACCTGGCCGGCAACCGGCTGAGCTTTCAGTACACGAACGACAATCCTGAACAGGGCCAGCAATGGTCCTGCGATCGAATCTTCGTCACCGATCCCGCGGGCGGTCCGCCGCAGATCGTTTCGAACGGCAAGGGTGTGACGACCTGCTCCTACTTCATGCCGAACGGCCGCGAGGTCCTGTTCGCTTCGACCCAGCAATGGAAGAGCGATTGCCCGCCCAAGGCGGACCACTCCAAGGGTTACACGTGGTCGGTGCATCCTGAGTACGACCTGTGGATCAAGGACCTCGAGAGCGCGAGCGAGCGGCGCATCACCGAAGAGTGGGGCTATGACGCCGAGGCCACGGTCTCTCCGCTCGGCGATTCGATCGTCTTCACGTCGACGCGCTCGGGCGACATCGAGTTGTGGACCTGCGACCTCGAAGGGAAGAACCTCAAGCAGGTCACGCACCAACTCGGTTACGACGGAGGAGCGTTCTTCAGCCACGACGGCAAGCGCCTGGTGTTCCGTTCGACGGAGTTTTCGTCGAAGGACCGCGCCGCCGAGGAAACGACCTACCGCGATCTCCTGAGCGAGTGGAAGGTGCGCCCGCAGAACATGGAACTGTACGTCACGAACGTGGACGGCAGCGCCCGCAGGCAACTGACGCAGCTTGGTGGAGCGAGTTTTGCGCCGTACTTCTTCGTCGGCGACAAGCGCATCATCTTTTCGAGCAACTACCTCGATCCGAAGCGGCGCAACTTCGACCTGTTCGCGATCGACGACGACGGCAAGCAGATCGAGACCATCACGACCTACGAAGGCTTCGACAGTTTCCCGATCTTCTCGCCCGATGGACGGTTCCTGGTCTTCGCCTCGAACCGCGGTGGCAAGGTCGCCGGCGAGACCAATTTGTTCATCGCCCAGTGGCAGTGAATCGCAGGCGCGTCACTGCGCCGCGCGTGTCGCCAGAGTGATGCGCGCCGAGTGTTCGCTGCCGTCGCGCGAAAAACGCGTGACGACCACGTCGCCGGGCTTGTAGATGCTGAGCGCGTAGACGAAGTCGTGGATCGTCTCGATCGTCACGTCGCCGACGCCGAGCAACACGTCGCCCGCGAGCATGCCCGCTTTCTCCGCCGGACTGCCCGATGACGTACCCGTGAGCTTCACGCCTTTGCCTTCGTAGGCGTAGTCGGGAATGCTGCCGAACCAGACCTTGAAGCCGCCGTTGGACGGCGCGGGTTTGCGCTCGGGTTCGCCCTTGGTTTCGGGCTCTTGCTCGTTCCACGGAAGTTGCGGCTCGGCCTGCATGCGCGCAACCAGGCCGACTCCGAAGCCGACAATGCGCGCCATCGAATGGCAATCGACCTTGTCCGAATCGTCGCCGGGCTTGTGATAGTCGGCGTGCAGGCCGGTGAAGAAGTGCAGCACCGGAATCTTGTGCTTCATGAACGACATGTGATCGCTGCCGCCGACACCCTGGCCCGAGCGATTGACGTGCAGCGTGAGGCCCGCGAGTTTGGCCGCGGGCTGGAGCCAGGGCTCGAAGGCCTGTGCGGTGCCCGCGCCGAGGATCGTCAAGGTCGGCGCGGCGGACTTGTCGTTCGGAGCGCGCGCGCGTCCGACCATGTCGAGATTCAGATTCGCGCGCAGGCTCGCAAGCTCGAGCGTCGGATGGGCGCACCAGTACTCGCTGCCGAGCAGTCCGAGTTCTTCGCCCGACCACAGCGCGAAGACGACGTCGCCGGCGGGTGTCGGCCCGGCGGCCATGAGCCTGGCCATCTCGAGCACCGCTGCCGTTCCGCTGGCGTTGTCGTCGGCGCCGTTGTGCACTTCGCCGGTGCGGTCCGCGGCCAGCGAGCCTTCGCCGCCCAGGCCGAGGTGGTCGTAATGCGCTCCGATCACGACCGTGCGCGAGGCATCCTTGCCCGGCAACTTCGCGAGCACGTTCAGCGCCGTCCCGCGCTCGCGGCGCACGTCGGCGACGATGCGCACGATGCAGGCCGGATCCGCGGGACCAAAATCGGCGTGGCCGCGTTTTTCCGCCGCCGCGCAAAGCTCGCGCGCGCGCGCCTCGCCGACCAGACCCTCGAAAAGCGCGCGCGTCGCCGACAACGCGGGAATTCCCGCGCGGGCGGCCTGGCTGACGTCGAAGCGCAGCGGAGCGGTCGCTCCAGCCTCTTGCAGCAGGATCACGCCGACGGCGCCGTGGCGTTTGGCGTTCATGACCTTGAGAAAAATCGAACCGTCGAAATTCGCCGCATGCTCGACCGCGGCACCCTCGACGGTCTTGGCGGTCAACAGTTCGCTCGGCCCCGGAACTCCGCGCAGCATGACCACGATCGCGCCCTTCAGGTCGCCGTCGCCGAAGTCGTCCCACTGCTGGTCGAGGCTCTCGATGCCGAAGCCGCGAAAGCACAGCGGGCCTTCGGCGGCCGCGCCTTCGGAGCAAAACAATGGCGTGACACCCTTCAACTCGCTGACCATGCGACTGCCGCTGTCGGTCGCAAGCGCCACCAGCGACGTCTCGCCGGCGCGCGCGGCCAGCGGAACTTCGAATTCCTGCAGAAACGTGAACTTGTTGCCGGCCGGCTTCAGCCCGAGGCCGCAGAGCCGATCGGCCAACCACTTTGCGGCGAGCCGGGCGTCCTCGGTCCCCGCGCGTCGCCCCTGGCGCGCATCGTCGGCCAACCAGTTCACGTCGCTCTGCATTCGCGACGCAGCGGCCACGGCCTCGGCGGCGGCGGCGGGCGCCGGCGAGGATTTCGGTGCGGAGCCCGGCACCGACGACGTGGAACAGGCGGCAAGCGAGAGGAAGAGGCCGAGCGCGAAGCGATGTTGGGTTCCCATGGGGCCAGATCTTATCGCTTGGCCTCTCTACAGTTGCACTGTCCCGCCGTGTTGAGGACAACTGCGCTCCGATGAGCGCGGCAAGTTCCGTTCCGATGGCCGCGCGAACGAACTCGAGGGAGCTTTGGCGCGCGATCCTGTGGCTCTTCGTGCTGCCGCTGGTCCTGATCGGGCCTTCGCTCTTGCCGGGCTCGCGCTTCCTGCCGCTGGCGCCGGTCGCGCTAGAACCCCTGGCCGGCGAAAACCCATCCGCGGCGGCGCTGGCCTGGCGCGGTGTCGACTTTTTGGGTTCCGACGCGCTTTTCCCGATGCTCAGCGACGCGAAAGAAATGCGCGCGGCGCTGTGGCGCGGCGAACTGCCGCTGTGGGATCCGAAGCTCGGCCTGGGCGCGCCGCTCTTTGCGCAAACGATGTTCGGGGCGCTCTATCCATTGCATTGGCTGGCCTTTCTTTTCGAGCCCGATGTCGCGCTCGGCTGGATCGCGCTGATCGACCTGGTGCTCGCGGGTCTGGGCATTTTCCTGTTCACACGACGGCTGGGAATGAGCTTCGGCGCGGCGCTGGTCGGCGCGGCCGTGTTTCAGACGGCGGGCTTCGCCAGCGCGAACCTGCACGATCTGATGAAGGTCGAAGCGGGACTGTGGCTCGCGTGGACCTTGCTCGCGATCGAGCGCGTGCTCGCCGGCGAGAAGCGCGCGCTCATGCTGCTCGCAGGCAGTGTCGCGCTCTCGTTCCTCGCCGGCTTCGTGCCGATTGCGATCTTCTGCAGCGTGGCCGCGGCCGTCTATGCACTGGTGCGCGCGCTGTCCCAACCGGGCGCCGCTGTGCGACTCGGCCGCTGCGGCGTCGGGCTGCTGCTCGGAGTCGCGATCGCCGCGATCCAACTCGTGCCGATGGCCGAAGCACGGAATCAATCGACGCGAAGCGAGCGGGAGAATCCACGCGCCGCCGCCGATGGCTTGCCGCTCGCGGCGAACCTGACGCTCGTGGCGCCCGAAGTGTTCGGCCGCGCCGACGAGGCCGTCTTCGCGCCCGCCAATTCGAGCGCCTGGTGGCTGGCGCGGGCCGGCGAGAAGGAGCTCGCGCTCAACGCGAATCTTCTCGAGTGGAATCTTTTCGCGGGCGCTCTGGCGCTGGCGCTCGCCGCCGCCGCGTTGTTCGCAAGGCCGCGCGCCGCGCTGTTTCCCGCGGGCCTCGCTCTCGTTTCGCTCGGTTTCGCGCAGGGTTGGCCCGGCCTGGATTGGTTGCGCGCGCTGCCCGGCTTCGACCTAGGCTCGCCGGCGCGCGCGGGAGTGCTGGCGTGGACCGGCTGGGCCTGGCTCGCGGCACTCGGCGCCGAGGCACTGATCCGACGCGAGCGACGCGTGGTCGCCGCCGCGCTGGCCTGCGGCGCGTTCCTGATCCTCGGTCTGCTGCTCGCGTTCGCCGTCGAACCCGCGCAGTGGGTCGCGCAACTCCCCGATCGGCTCGCCGCGCGCTTCGAAGTCACGCGCGAGGTCGTCGACGAGTTGCTCTCCGCGCAGGAACTGCTGCGCGGCGCCGAGCGCGTCTGCGCCGCGGGCCGCGCCCTGATCGGTTTCGCGACGCTCGCTCTCCTTTGCACACTGGGTTTCCTGCTGACTCCGCGCGCCTCGCGCTGGGCGCCGGGCTGGATCTCGCTGTTCATCGTCGCCGGCGCGGAAGGCGCCTTTTACGCGCGCGTGCACCTCGCGCCGCGCGCGATCGAGGCTTCGGTTTGGCCGCAATCCGCAAGCATGGACGCCTTGCGCGAAGCCGCCGGCGATGGCCGCGTCCTGCGTCTGGACGAGAGCGATAGCGGCGTCAGCGACGTGCTCGATCTCGCGCGGCCCAATCTGACGCAGGCCTACGGCATCGCCGATCTTTCGCCCTACGTCGTGTTCACGCCGCGCCGCGCGGTGGAGCTGTGGAGCGCCGTCGATCGGCGCGCGCTGTGGCGCAACGCAGCGAGCCGCATTTCGGATACGAAGTGGCTCGACCATCCGGTGCTCGACGTGCTGCGCGTCACGGCGCTGCTCTCGAGGCGTGCGCTGAAACATCCGCGGCTCGAAGCGCTGCTCGAGCGCGACGGCTTTTGCATCTATCGCCGTGTCGGCGTCCCGCCGCGCGCGCGCATCGTGAACTCTTCGCTGCGGGCGCCGACCGAGCGCGGCGTGATCGACGTGCTCGCCGCGCGATTGTCGGATCCCGCGCATCAGACGGTGCTTCCGCCCCAGGCGGCCCAATGGGAGTGTATGCAGACCGCGCCCGGCGGAACGGTGCAAATCAGCGACTCGCGCGCGCATTCCGTCAGCATCGTCACGCACGGCACGGCGTCCGGCTGGCTGGTGCTTGCGGACGCCTGGTATCCTGGCTGGCAGGCCAGACTCGACGGACGCCTTGTCCCGATCGTGGCCGTCGATCACGCGCTGCGCGGCGTTGCGGTCGAGAGCGGCGACCACACGCTCGAGTTCGAATACAGCCCCGGCTCGCTGCGTCTGGGAGCGTGCATTTCGGCCCTGGCGATCGCGCTGTGCTTCGCGCTGGTGTGGCGCGCGCGCCACGCTTTCCCTGTATCCTGAGCGGCGGTGCACCTCCAGGTTCTTTCCAGCGGCAGCGGCGGCAATTCGACCCTCGTGCGCGCGGGCGAAACGGCGATCCTCGTCGATGCGGGCTTGACGCTCAAGGAGCTGGATGAACGCTTCAGCGCTGCGCGTTTCACACCGTCGGCGCTCGATCACGTGCTGGTCACCCACGGCCACCTCGATCACGCGCGCAGCGCCGGTGCCCTGGCGCGCCGCGAGCGCTCGCTCTTGCACAGCGCCGCGGCACTGCAATCGAACGCTTCGATCCGCCGCTGCAAAAACTTGAACACCTTGAGCGTGGGCTCGACGCAGACCTTGCCGGGTCGACGCAGCGACGACGGACTTTGCGCGACTTCCGTGCCGCTGCCCCACGACGCGCTGCCGACGCTGGCTTTCAAGATCGAGCACGCGGGGCGCTGCGCCGTGATCCTGACCGACATGGGCGCGCCGCGCGCGGATGTGGCGCGCGCGCTGCGCGGCGCGCACGTGCTGGTGCTCGAGTTCAACCACGATCCGCAAATGCTGCAGAACGGGCCGTACACGCCGGCGCTGAAGCGGCGCATCCTCGGCAACGCGGGCCATCTTTCGAACGCCCAGGCCGCTGCAATGCTCGAGGATCTGGCCGGAGACGAACTGCACACGCTGGTGCTCGCCCATCTCTCCGCGCACAACAACACGCGCGAACTCGCGCTCGAATTCGCAAACGCCGCGCTCGCGCGCCGCGGCATGGGGCACGTACGCGTACTGGTCGCCGAGCAGGATCAGATCGGCCCGAACATCGAAGTCTGACTTCAGGCGAGCTCGACCGAACGCCCCGCCACGACGAAACACACGCGCATGTCGATGCGCGATTCGTCGAGACCCGCGAGACGCGCAAGCGCGCTGCGGTATAGCTCCATCTGTGGCCGGTACTTCTCTGCGCGTTCGCGCAGGGCGCTCTCGTCGCCGGAAGCGATTGCGTCGGTCTTGAAGTCGATGATCTCCGCTCGTTTCTGAGCGTCGGAAATCACGGCGCGGTCGAACGCGCCCTGCACGAGTTCACTGCCGCCCTGCGCGTCGCGAAGGTACGCGAAGCGGCCCTCGCGCAAGAGACGGATCTCCCCCGGCTGTGCGCCCAGGCGCGCAGCGGCCTCTGCCCGCGAGAGCTGCGAACGGATCTCGGGCGCGGCAAGCGCGCCGAGCAGCTCGTGGGCTTCGCGCGGCTCGATCTTCCCGAGGCCGGCTTCGCGCGCGCGATCGATGAGCTGCGCCACGCAGGGCAGCGCGTCCTCGCTCCACGCGATGCCCTCGAACCAGGCGTGCCAGAGCACTCCGCGCCGGCGCGCCGGGTCGGCGAGCTTGAAGAGTTCGCTGGTCGGCCGCGGTTCGCTGCCCGCCGCCGCGCGCGCGGCCCGCGACGGAGTGACGTAGCCGATCGGCGCAACGCCCGCGAGCAGTTCGATGCGCCGCTCGCGCGCCGCGGAGTCACTTGCGGCTGCGCGTCGCCCAGGCTCCGCCGAGATCTTTGAACGCCCGAGGATCGGTTCGCCTCCATCCTCGCCCACCCAACTCGACGGCTTGACCTCCCTGACGCCCATGCCCTGCAGGATGATCCCGGCGAAACTGGATTTCGCGAGATCCTCCCCAGGAAAGTCGATGGCGAGTTCGAGGTGATGCACCGCGCGCGTCAGTGCGACATAGAGCACGCAAAGTTCCTCGTGCAATCGAACGGTCTTCGCGGCGCGCTGCACCTCTTGGAGGTCCGGCAATACGGCCACGGCTTCCTTGTTCAGCGGATGCGTGACCACGTCATAGGCCGCGCGCGGATCGCCGTCGCGACG
>JANMRV010000163.1:0-3678 GCA_031388685.1 Planctomycetota bacterium | reverse complement strand
CGAGGACAAGTGCCTGAAGATCCTGGCCCTGCACCAACCGGTCGCGGGCGATCTGCGTTTCATCGTCGGCTGCATCAAGGTCAACAACGACCTCGAACGCATGGGCGACCTTGCCCACAACATCGCGGAACGCGCGTCGTTCCTTTCGCGCAACGACCCGATCGAAGTCACGATCGACTTCGGCCGCATGGTCGAGCGCGTGCGCTCGATGGTCTCCGATTCACTCGACGCGCTGGTCAACCTCGACACCGTGCTGGCTCGCGAAGTCTGCCGGCGCGACGAGGAAGTCGATCGGTACAACATGCAGATGTTCAAGCGTCTCGAGGCGATGATGAAAGAGCGTCCGGAGACCATCGATCGCGCGGTGCAGACGATGTCCGTCTCGCGCCACCTCGAGCGCATCGGCGACCACGCGACGAACATCGCCGAGGACATCGTCTACATGGTCGAGGGCGAGATCATCCGCCACAGCCAGGAACATCACCCCAAGACCAACGCGGCCCAGGCCCGCGCGCGGCCGTCGCTGAACTGAGCGCGAGCGCGCGGGTGCTCAGCGCGCGACCCAGGCGCCCATGATCACTGCGCCGATCGACAACGACACGTGCGCCAGCGCGTGCAGGGCGGCGCGGCCGAAGGCGCCCTGGCGCAGCAACTCGAAGTTCTCGAAGCTGAAGGCGGAGAACGTGGTGAAGGCGCCGAGCACGCCGACCATGGCGAAGGCGCGCAGGTTTTCGCTTGCAGCCGGTCGCGCGACCACGATCGCCATGACCCAGCCGGCCGCGAACGAACCTAGCGCGTTGACGAACAGGACGGCCAGCGGAATGCCGGCGGCCACCCAGCGCGCCCCGAGCGTCGTGCAGCCTACGCGCAGCAGTGCGCCCAAGGCCCCTCCGAGTGCAATCAAGCCAAGCCGTTCCATCGCCGGACGAGCATAGCGCGCGGATTGGCGCACTTCAGCCGATCAGGCGCGCACGCACCGCGAACCAGTACAGGCCGGCGACGACGATCAGCAGCGAAGCCGCGCGACGCAACCAACGCGGCGCGAGAAAAGCGCGCTCCAGCTCGCCCGCCGAGCGCGAGCCCGGCAGCCAGGCGAACACGGCCGCGAGCGGCAGGACAATGGCGAGTTGACCGCACTCGACTCCCAGGTTGAACCCGAGCAGCGCGGTGATCCGCAGCGGCTCGAAGCTCAGCGCGTCCTTGATCGCACCGGCGAAACCCAGGCCGTGAACCAGTCCGAACAAGAAAGCTTCGATCCAGCGCGAGCCCGGCTCCTTCGTCAGAAGGTTGAGCGCGCCGACGTAGGCGATCGAGAGCGCGATCGCCATCTCGACCAGATCGGAACGCACGCGCACGAGATCGAAGGCCGCAAGCCCCAGCGTGAGCGTGTGCGCGAGCGTGAAGGCCGTGACGACAGCCAAGATCGAACGCCAGCGCCGCGCGGCCAACACCAGCGCCAGCAGGAACGCCAGGTGATCCCATCCGGCCGCGATGTGCGCGAGCCCGTCCTTCCAATAATCCGCGAAGACCCCCGGGCGGCGCTGACTCTCGGGTTCATAACGCCAGACCTGCCCCTGCTCGCCCGAGAAGAGATGGCGCGCCGGCAAGTCGGATTGGAATTCGAGCCGGGCTTCGTCGCGGTGATAGGGATTCTGCTCGCGAAAGAGCCGCACGCGCAGGGTCAATTCCGCGATCGGCGCCGCGGCTTCAAACTCGAAGGCGCCCACGATCCGGGGCTCGTCGAGGGCGCTCTGCGAGGCCGGGAGGAGTTTCAGCGCGACCAGTTTTCCGCGCACAGCTCGCGCGGGATCGAACACGCCGTCCAGTCCCTCGCTGCGCGAAGGAAAAAGCTGATAGTGCTCGAGCACGTAGGCAGAGAGCGCGGACTGCCCCGCCGCCAGCTCGCCTGCGTCGATCTCCGCGTTCAGATCGAGGTCGAGCGGCAGGGCTTCCATGATCGTGCGCGCCTGGCAGATGAGTTCTAGTCGCGCGACACTCCCGCTCACGTGAACCAAGGAAGTCGAGCGCGAATCCGGGTGTGGGCCGGCCGACAGCCCGCTCGCAAGCACGACGATCAAGGCCAAGTAGGGCGCCATGGGGCCGCAAGCGTACGGACGCCACGGCCGATCCGACGTATTTTCCTGGTGTCCGATCGGGCCTTTCGGCGCCGTCTGGGGCAGCTCGAGTGCCGAGGATCACTGGAGCCGGCTCGCCGCCTTGTACGATTGAGTCTTCCCGATGCTGTTCAGTTCGCCCCTGTTCGTGTTCCAGTTCTTGCCGCTGGTCCTGCTGGCGTATTTCGCCCTGGACCGTCGTTTGCGCAACACGCTACTGCTCGTCGCCAGCCTGTACTTCTACACCTGGGGCGAAACCTGGCTGGTCGCGTTGATGCTGACTTCGATCGTCGCGAATTACGGCTTCGGTCTGTGGGTCGCGCAGGAGCGGCGCCACGGCGGCGGCAGACAGGGCCTGATTGCCGCGTTGATCTTCAACATCGGCATCCTGGTCTTCTTCAAGTACGCCGACTGGATCTGGGAGAGCCTCTGGCCACTGTTCAGCTGGCGTCACGTCGAGCCCCTGGGCAGCCTGTTGTTCGACTCGGAATGGGGCCGCATGGCTCTGCTCACGGAGACGGGCAGAATTCGCCTGCCGCTGGGCATCTCGTTCTTCACCTTCCAGGCCATGTCGTACGTGATCGACGTCTATCGCGGTGACGTCGAGGCACAGCGCAATCCGGCCAAATTCGCGCTGTACAAGTCGCTGTTTCCGCAACTGATCGCCGGCCCGATCGTGCGCTACAAGGACGTCCACCACGAAGTCGACTCGCGTGAGTCGAGCTGGTCCGATTTTGCCAAGGGCGCGCGGCGCTTCGTGCTCGGCCTGGGCAAGAAAATGCTGATCGCCAACTCGGCAGCCGAAGTCGCGGACCAGATCTTCGGCATGCCGGACGGCGTCTCCACTGCGGTGGCGTGGCTGGGCGTGTGTGCCTACACGCTGCAGATCTACTTCGACTTCTGTGGGTACTCGGACATGGCCATCGGTCTTGGCCACATGTTCGGGTTCCACTTCCGCGAGAACTTCGATCATCCCTACGTCGCGCGCTCGCTGACGGACTTCTGGCGCCGCTGGCACATTTCGCTCTCGTCGTGGTTTCGCGACTACCTGTATATCCCGCTCGGCGGCAATCGTGGATCGGCTGGACGCACGTACTTCAACCTGCTGCTGGTGTTCTTCCTGTGCGGACTCTGGCACGGCGCCAGCTTGAACTTCGTCGTCTGGGGCCTTTTCCACGGGAGCTTCCTGGTCTTCGAGCGCCTCGGGCTCGCACGCTGGCTCGATGCCCGGGCCGCGTGGCTGCGCCATCTCTACGTGCTGCTCGTGGTGATGGTCGGTTGGGTCTTCTTCCGCTCAGCCGATCTCCCCCAAGCGCAAAGATTTCTCTCCGCGATGTTCCTCGGGGGCGCGGACAGCTCACAGCAGCCGCTGGGACTGTTCCTCGATTCCCGTCTCACCACCGCGCTGCTCGCCGGAGTCGTCGGTTCGATGCCGTGGCTCGCCACGCTGCGCAGGCGTCACGAGCAAAACCTCGGCCAAGGCCGTGTCGTTCGGGTGCTCGCGCTGGAAACGCTCGGCTTGCTGGCACTCGCGCTGGTGCTCTTCGCGTCGAGCCTCGAGCTC
>JANMRV010000113.1:0-4626 GCA_031388685.1 Planctomycetota bacterium | reverse complement strand
CCGCCCAGCAGCATCACTTCATTTCCGATCACCGGCAACATTCCTGTAAGCGCCGTGTTGTTAAACGTCCGCATGGTGGAGCCTTGTGGTGACGCGGAAGCGGAAATGAGCGCCGCGAAGGTGCTACCCGCTGGCGTTGTGGGCGCTGTCGTAGTCTGTAAGGCATTAAACGCGAATTGTCCGCCAGCGGGTGTGCCGGAGACGGTGGTGGCGTTGTAACGAATAATCGTCGCCGCTTTGGTGTTCGCCAGTTTGCTTCCGGCTCAAGAAGCCGTCGGCACGGATCCGAGGCCCAAGGCGCTGCGCACACTGGACGCAGAGTGGAAAGCGGACAACGCCCGCTTCGCGCTTGAACGGAAGGCGTTGACCGCGACCGAAGCGTACAAGGCCGCTGTCGCCGCCAAAGACAAAGATGCGCAGAAGAAATTGCAAGGCGCACTGAAATCACCCGATCAAGACGCATTCGCGGATCGCGCGTGGACGCTTTCCGAAAAACTTGCCGGTGACGATCGCGCGCGTTGTTTGATCTGGACAGTGCAGGAGACGCGCAGTGATGCGAAAACGGATCGCGCTCTCGAGGCCTTGTTCACCGATTACGTGAAGGCGCCCGTCATGCTCGAGCTGTGCGAGCTGCCGAGCTTTCGATCCTTGTCGATGCGCGGGGACGGCGAGAAAGCAGCAGCCCGCATGACCGCCTTGGCTGAGAACGGCGCAACGCCGCTGATCAAGGCCTGGGGAATGTACGCCAATTCCTTCCGCCTCGAAAAGAAGGAGGGCGCGAGCGATGAAGAAAAGGCCAAAGCCAGTGCACTTGCGGCCGAGGCCGAAAAACTTGCGGCGGGCACCGAACTCGCCGACATGATTGGCGCCCCGCGCTTTGAAAAAGAACGGCTGCAAATCGGCATGCTCGCCCCGGACATCGAAGCCAAGGACCTCGACGGCAAGTCGATGAAGCTCTCCGACTACCGCGGCAAGGTGGTCGTCGTAGATTTTTGGGGCGACTGGTGAGGCCCTTGCCGGGCCATGTACCCACACGAGCGGTCGCTCGTGGCTGAATTGAAAGACAAACCCTTTGCACTCTTGGGCGTCAACAGTGACTCCGATCTCGGCGTTCTCAAGGAGCGCCTCGTCGAGGAGAACATCACCTGGCGTTCATTCTGGAACGGCCCGAAAGGCACGTCCGGCCCGATCTCCAAGAAGTGGAATGTGCAGGGTTGGCCGACGATTTATGTGATCGACGCCAAGGGCGTAATCCGCTTCAAGAATGTGCGCGGTGAGAAAATGACGGAGGCCGTGAATCAACTTCTAGAAGAAATCAAGCCTTGAAGCGGATGCGCGAGCGCCGCGGAGCCCGGGCTCCGCGGCGTCCGTGCGCTTTGCTGCTCCGGTTCCAGGCAGCGATACCGTACCAGGTTCGACTTCGGCGTCCGCGCGGATGCGATTGGTCGCCGTGTGGATGGGCGTTCCAAGCGCGTGGCTCCAGTCCGAGGGGGCGCAGTTGGCGCAGATTCCGAGCCCCGGCGGCGCCCTGGCCGAGGCCAGAGACGGCTCGTGGACAGCGCCGTCGCGGAGAGTGTGTGAGCGAGGCGCTCGCTAGCCAGATCGCGCTGGCCCCCGCTCGCCCCAGGAACGGAACGACGGGCTCCGGCCGCGCATCCCGCGATGCGGGAAATCCCAGATTCCTTTCGGCCACCGCGGTCAGCACTCACTCAAGGGTGCCTGGAGGTTCGGATCGTCCGGAATCGGACGGGCGGCTCCTTCCACCACGACCCCTGTATCCAAAGGACCTGTGCTGCAATGTTCACCACTCAAAACCAAAAAGACTCTCCGCGCCGGCCTTGCGATCGGCGTGCTCGCCCCCGTCAGATCGGTTGGAGGTAGATGCGGTACACCGCGATCGCAATCAAGTCCGGCGCGAAGCGCTTGTACATGTGGAGCAAGGCACGGAACCTGGCGCCAGCGGATATCTTGATTGCGATGTCCCTTGTCCTCGCGTCGCTCCTGATGATTCTGCAGGCGGCGCAAGCGGACAGCGCGGCCCCGCCGCAAGCAGAGCCGCCGCGCACCGTCGAGTACACGCTCACGATCGCTCGCGAGAAGATTGCTGCTGCTCCGCGCAAGCGCCTCGGAATTGCGATCAACGGTACCATTCCAGGGCCGACGCTTTACTTTCGCGAAGGCGACCATGTGCGTGTCAGCGTCGTGAACCAACTCGACGACGACGATGCCTCGATCCACTGGCACGGACTGCTCCTGCCGAATGCGATGGACGGCGTGCCGTACTTGACGACGAAGAGCCTCGAGCCGCACGCTGAGCACGTCTTCGAATTCGACCTCCGTCAGAGCGGCACGTACTGGTACCACTCCCACACCGGGCTGCAGGAGCAGGAGGGCGTATACGGAGCGATCGTGATCGAGCCGCGCGAGGGAAGGGGCGCGCTTCACGCGCAGCTCGGCGTCGCCCGCGAGGTCGTGGCTGTGCTCTCGGATTGGACCGACGAACCGCCACGTGAAGTGATGCGCACGCTGATGCGCGGCTCGGACTGGTACTCGATCAAGAAAGGCAATGCGCAGACGCTGCTCGACGCCTGGAAGCGCGGCAAACTTGGCGAGTATTTCGCACGCGAAAAGCGCCGTATGCCGGCGATGGACATCTCGGACGTCGCCTACGACCAGTTCCTCGTCAACGGTCTCCCCGAAGCGCGCGCGCCCGAGGCGGCCGCGGGCGAGCGCGTGCTCGTGCGCGTGGTCAATGCGTCGGCGTCGACCTACTTCCACCTCACTCAGGCCGGCGGCCCGGTCACCATCGTCTCCGCCGACGGTCAACGTGTGCAGCCGGTCGACGTACGACGACTATTGATCGGCATTGCCGAGACCTATGACATCGTGGTCTCTATGCCCGCGTCGGGCCAAGCCGTCGAGCTGCGCGCCACTGCGCACGACGGCACGTCTCACACCGCGCTCGTCCTCGGCCGCAATGATGCGCAGGTATTGCGCGCCTTGGATCCGCCACCGCCGGAAAGATACGGCATGGACGAGATGCTGCGCGCAGGTCTTTCCAGCGCCAGCGAAACGAAAGCGCTGGCCACCGCGACCGAGGAGCGGCCTTTCGCGCCCTATGCGCTGCTGCGCACGCGCGAGCCTTCGAGCATCGCGCTAATAGCGAAAACGAGCGTCGCGCGCGCGATCACGATGCGCCTCACCGGCGACATGGAGCGCTACCTCTGGAGCATCGACGGCAAGACGCTCGCGGAGGCACCGCCCGTGCGCATCTCGAGTGGCGAGGTCGTGCGCATCGAGTTCATCAACGACACGATGATGCATCACCCGATGCATTTGCACGGTCACTTCTTCCGCGTCGTAACGGCTGCCGGCGAGTTCAGTCCCGTCAAGCACACCGTCGACGTGCCTCCGATGGGCCGTCGCACGATCGAGTTCGTCGCCGACGAAGAGCCCGGAGACTGGTTCCTGCACTGCCACATCCTGTATCACATGGACGCGGGCATGGCGCGCGTCCTCAGCTACCTGGAACTTGGAGCGGATCACCAGCCTGTGCTCGACCCTGCCATCATCGCGCCGTCGTACTTATTCCTGGACGCCGCGTTCCTGTCGAACATGACGCAGGGCCACGCCATGCTGATGACCGGGCGCAACGATTTTTTCGCGCGCTGGCACAGCGGCTATGGAAACGGCGGCAACGACGAGATGCGCGAAGTCGACCTCGGCATGTCGCACTACTACAATCCGAATCTGTCCGCGCTCGCCGGATATCGCTTCACGACCGAGGAGCGCGCCGAGGATCGACTTTTCGCCGGCGCGCGCTATCGCCTGCCCTACCTCGTGTACGCGACGGCCACTGCCGACTCCGAGGCCGGCCTGCGCTTCGAACTGGAGAAGTCGCTGCGCCTGAGCGCGCGCTGGTCGCTCGTGGGCCGCGTCGAGTACGACACCAATACTTACACCGACTTGAGAATCGGCACGACCTGGACACTGAGCAAAGCGCTAGCTGCCATTGCGCAGTACGATTCCGATCACGGCCTTGGGGTCGGCGTGACTGTCAGGCTATGAACCAGCGAGGAATTCCATGAAGATGCTCAATCAACTGCTTGCCGCAACGTCGATCGTCCTCTGCTTGGCAGCCTGCACAAGTGCTCCAAAGGCCGACTCGGTGCGCCCCTATCCGTTCAAGACCTGTCTCGTCACGGACAATGCGCTCGGCTCGATGGGCGATCCGATCACGAGGATCTACGAAGGGCGTGAGGTCAAGTTCTGCTGCGCTCCCTGCGTTGCAGAGTTCGAAGCGAATCCCGCGGTGTTCCTGTCCAAGCTGAAAGACTGATGCCGCGACCCGACCCGGCGCCTCAGGTATTCAAACCGGCTTGAAGTAGACGCAGTACACGGCGCTCGCGATCAGGCCCGGGTGGATAGGCGTTCCAAGCGCATGGCTCCAGTCCGAGTGGCGCAGTTGGCGCAGCTTCCGAGCCCCGGCGGCGCCCTGGCCGAGGTCAGAGACGGCTCGTGGACTAGTACTACTGTGTCACGAATATTGAAGCGCCCGGCTGAGTCTGCGACCATTCCGTGCCATGGGTCACTCACAGAGGCTCGAGGGGAACCGGTTCGCGTCCT
>JANMRV010000098.1:0-1059 GCA_031388685.1 Planctomycetota bacterium | reverse complement strand
CGACCAGTTGGCGACCGAGCCGACAGTCAGCACGTTCTTGGTCGTCGCGTGCTGCGTGAGCGTGTCAGGATTCGGCCCGTCGTTCCCGGCCGAGAAGACAAGCAATTGGTCGTAGACGTAAACGTCGTTGTCGAGCGAACGCGGATCGGCTTCTGTGCCAAACCAGCCGCCCGTCGCGGTACTGCCCCACGAGTTGTTGACCACGTGCGGCCGTGGCGTGATGTTTCCGCTCCCGTCGGTGTAGGCGGCATGCGTGTAGCCGTTCACCGTCGTTTGCGAAGCGCCGCCGTCTCCGCAGAAGTCGTCGAAAATCTTGACGTTGCAGTGGCGCCCGGTGGCGGCCCAGCCAAGGCCCTTGGCCGCGCCGGCGTAGCTGGCATTGCCCGCGCCGTCGCCCATGACGGTGCCGCCGACGTGGCTGCCGTGGCCGCACAGGTCGACCGTCACGCCATTGACCGAGCCTGACAGGTTCGCGCCGCGCCAGTAGTAGCCGTCCAGCCCGTTGTGCGAGTAGTCCATGCCGGAGTCGACCTGGCCTGCGACCACCACGCTGTTCGTTGCACCATTATAGGAGAGGCGTGTGCGATCCATGGCGATCATCGGCATCGATTCGTCGTGGTTCAACTCGCGCGGGCCATTCGGTTCGACGAATTGCACGAAGTCGAGCGCGGCGAGCGCCTCGAGTTGCGCGGGGTGAATGCGCGCGCGGAAGGCGCGAATCTCCTCGTGCCACGACACGACTTCGACGCCGAGTTGTTCGAGCGCGCGCTGTTGCCAGCCGTTGCTGATCCACTCCTGCACCGCCGGAGCATTGCCGATGACACTGATTCCATCCGGGCCGCCTTCTTCGACGATTCCCACGCCCTTGGAAGTCGAGTCCGAGTTCAGGTCTGAATCGAAGACGTTGATATAGACGGATGCACCGTCGCTGCCGGGACTCGTCAGGAAGTGGGATCCCAACCGCGGGTGGAACTTCTGCTGCGGCGCCTGCACGCCCAGCCAGCGCAACGCGGGGTGCGCGGCGATCTGATCGATGGCCGCGGGATTGAATGCGATCTT
>JANMRV010000080.1:0-6524 GCA_031388685.1 Planctomycetota bacterium | reverse complement strand
AGGGCTTTTCGCTGCACGCACAGGTGCTCGTGCCAAAAGGTCAGCGCGAACGCCTCGAGCATCTCTGCCGCTACGTCGCGCGTCCTGCCATCGCCACAGAGCGGCTTTCGCTCGCGCGCAACGGTCGCGTGATCTACGGATTGCGACGGCACTGGCGCGACGGCACGTCGGCGGTGTCGTTTGACCCGCTGACTTTTATCGAGCGGCTGGCCGCGCTCGTGCCGCGACCGCACTCTCATCAACACACCTATCACGGTGTCCTCGCGCCGGCGGCGCCGATCGCCTCCGCCTGAAGCATGTGTCCTGGACACACCCTACTTCAAAGGCGCGAGATCCCATGGAATCGCAGTGTCAAGTTCCGAGAGCCGCGCGACAGATTCCGTCGGAGCAACGACCAGTCCGGGCGAGATGCGCAACTTCGGATACGTTTCGCGAAATGCCTGGATTCCCCGCGCGTCCTTCGGCGCGGGCCGCGCTGTGGATTTGATTTCGATCGGGTGGAATACGCCATCGCGCTCGAGAATCAGATCGACCTCCGCGCCACCGTGCGAGCGCCAGTGATGCAACAGTGGCTTCGACTGCATCACCGTGATCAGCCGGCGAATCTCGCCGACGACGGCGGTCTCGAAAATTGCACCGAAGGCCGGATGGTCCGCAAGTGCACGCCCCGAAGACACGCGCAACGCAGCGCACGCCAGACCACTGTCGGCCAGATAGCCCTTCGGTTTGCCACTGACGCGCTTCACCGTGTTTCCGGACCAGGCCGGCACCTCGTTCCACTGAAAGGTCGCCTTGAGGATGTCGAGCCAGCGCCGCGCAGTCTGTGGAGTCACGCCGATGTCGCGGCCGATTTGGCTGTGATTCACTTCTTGCGCGGTCAGCGCCGCAGCGAGACGGAAGAAGCGTCCGAACTGTTGCCAATCATCTACTGCGCCAATCAGGCGCGCGTCGCGTTCGATGTAGGTGCGCTCATAGGCGGCGTGAAAATCGGAGATCACGTCGACAGCAAGCATTTCCGCCTCGGGCAAGAAGCCGCGCCACAAGCGCTCGTAGAGCGGACGAGTGCTGCCAAGGCGAGCAGGCCGCGAGGCGCTGAAGCCAGCGGGATCCGTGAGCCAACGCGCGAGCCACGTCTCACCGTCGGTCTCTTGTGCGATCTCTGCCAAACAGAATCCCTCGAGGTCGAGGAACACCACTCGACCCGCGAGGCTCTCCGACAGCGAGCGCAGGACCTCCCACTGCTGCGAGCCGGTGAGCACGTACTGTCCCGGCTTGCGGTTGCGATCGATGCGGCGCTTGAGCGCGGGAATGATTTGCGGGACGTACTGGATCTCGTCGAGCACCAGAGGCGTGCGGTGGTTGTCGAAGAAGAGTTCAGGCTCGGCACGAGCGCTCTCGATGTCAGCGATCGGATCGAAGACGACGAAATCGGCTCGGTCGCCGAGGTGTTCACGCAGGAGCGTGCTCTTCCCGACCTGGCGGGCCCCGGTGATGACCACGGCGGGGAATTGCTCCATCAGTCGGCGGAGTCGCTCTGTGGCTAGTCTGGGGCGGTACATACATGAAATCTGATGATGATGTCATCGATTTTCAAGCCATATCGCCTTGAGTGCCCCTAGAATCGCGGTGATGCCTCCCGCAAGCCCCGTCCCGCCCCCAGGGATGCGGGACGGCGGCCACATTGACAACCATTTCACATCCCCTGCGGTCCGCAAGGCCCAGCGCACCGATGCCTGGCGCACGGCATTCGTCACCCTCGCCGTGACCAGTTCGCACCCGGTGGCGGCGCAAGACCACGAGCAGGCTCGGCGAACGAGATCCTCGAGGATGCCAGAGACACCGCGCCAAAGGTGAAGATGGGGTTTTCGGGACGCACATGTGCTCGAAGGCGCAGTGTAGTGACAACAATCGGCCCCTGATCGACGTAAGTCCTTGTCAGAGCTCACTTCAGCTTTCTGAACTGCGGAAGTTGGGCTAGGAGCAGAGTCCAACCCAGTCGGGCACGCTAGGTCCGAAAATGATTCAGGAAACCAAGCCTCTTCATGCCCCAGCCCCGTCCGTGCGCCTCGCTGCGCTGGAGTCTGTAGGGCTCGACACTGCGGCGGATGTCCAGTCCGCGTACTTCGCCTTGACACGACTGCTACGCGAGGCCGTGGACCTGCGCCTGGGCCAGCTTCGCAGCGGCCTGACCGATGAGGAGTGGCGCACCATCGTCCGCGCCAAAATCGCAGGCTCGGACATTGAGCCCGAGGATTGGGACACGTTGTAGCGAAGGCTCGCCTGCACGGCGGCCGTCATGCCCGGCAGCGATCCGCCCGTGGCGATCGAACTGCATTTCGCAGCCGCGCACACACATACCTCGCTGACGAGCGTGCCTGGGCGGCGAAGCAAAAGGTGACTCGCCATCGCGACGGCTCGGTGAGCCTCGTGTTCCGCTCGAACGCCAGCTGCCCGATTTCTGTCGAGTGAATTGCCATGAACCGCACGGTGCGGCCCGACCGCAAGGAGCCTCGAACACTGCCTCGGCGTGGCACGCACCCACCGCGATGGCGCTTCCCTGAAGGCATGCTCAGGGGCTTGGAAGTGCTTCCGTCGCAGGCAGCAACTCACGCGACGGAAGTTGAGCTTCGCGCACGAAAGCGCGCGAAAGCGGACGAGACCAGTCGTGAGAACGGCGCTGAAGCGGCGCACAGTTGGAGTCGAAGCATGCGGGTGGCGCACCTTCGACCAAGCGGGGACAGCGCGGCCGCTCGCAGTGCTGGAGTAACGTCCGGCCCACTCCATTCTCCTCGACGCACGATGAAAAGGATCGGGGCCGACCGCGCAGTGCGCGGCCGGCCCCGAACTTCAGGCAAGTTCAGTCAGCGCGAGGCTGACCGCTTTTCCGAAACACGCGCCGATGATGTATTGGACCGCGTCCGACAACGTCGTGTTGTTCGGCGCGGCGAATCCCTGGTCACGGCCCCAGCATTGGGCGTTGATGACCGTGCCCGGAACGGTCAAGTACGTAGCGGGTGTACCGCCAAGGCCGCCGACCGCGAACGTGTTCATGTCGATTGAGTACACGCCCGAGCAATCGTTCGGGGGAGGATTGCCGCCCGAATTCAACGGCACGGAGCGCTTGAGGGGCGTGGCGACGCATCGCAGACCGCCTTGGAAGGGAGCCGCGGCCGCGCCCTGGTCGGAGTAGAACACCAGGCCGGGCTTGTTGTTGATCACGTTCGAGGCACTGATGACAAAGCCCGACCCGGAGGTGGCGCTCGGCGTTCCCGTTGCGGCGATCGTCGGGGTGCAGCCCAAGGAGTTGATCTTTGCCGTGCAGTACACGACCGGAGCCGGAACGCAGTTGTAGTAAATCGTTCCGTTCCACACGCGCGGGGTGAAGGGCGCACTCGAGAACGGAATGTTCGCGGACGCACCCAACTGCAGCGCGAAGTCAGCGTTGACGTAGGTTTGGTTCGCGCCGTTGCCGTTGGTGTAGGAGGGCTGAGCGCCGCCCATGACAATGGCGATCCCGTACGCACCCGGAGCCAACGTGAAGTCGGTCACGTCGACCGGCACCGGCACGCCAAGTCCGCCGGAAAGCCCGGGGCCGGTGGAGACCAGCGTCCAGTTCGCGAAGATCAATTCGCTGCCGACATAGGTTGTCGGCACGGTGTAGATGCTCAAGGCGATCGGAGTACCGACCACCGAAACGGAGTGGACGTCGAGCGCCGCCACGGTGATGCCGCCGGCATTGGTGACGTTGATGTTGAAGAAGTTGCAACCGCCAACACTGGCGGAGTTGCCGCCGGCGAAGAGGGTCGTCTGCGACTGACACTGGCCCGAGGCCAGCGAGCTCGCGGCCAGCGAAAGAAGTAGTCCGAGGGCGATCGATAAGACTCGCATGCTGAAAAGGCTCCTGAAAGCAGTCCTGATGGAAGAATGAAAGGGAGGGACGATCCGAACGGATCACTGCCCACGTTCAAGAATACAAGCTCCTGCGAATTTGGGGCTTGGCTTATTTGGAGAGAACGTGCGACTCGGGAATTTCTTTCCTGACCCTGACGCAGGCCAAACGCGCTTCCCGCGCGCGACCGCGAGGATGGCAGATGTTCGGCGCCTCCAGCCTGTAAGGGGACGCCCCAGAATCCCCAGGCAGAGGAAGGCACGCGGTCCAAGCTGCGACAGCCCGATCGGCCGCTCAGTCTGGTGTGGCGGCGGAATCCACCGGGGTTCCGTAGAACTGGCCAGCGTGAAATCCTGGCACGTGCCCCGTGGACGCTCGAAACATCCGTTTGCTGGAAGGAGAGCCGGTTGGAGCGGAAACACGCCCGAGGCCTTCGGTGGCGTCGAATTCGCCCGCGATCCGGCGCCTGATCGCGCCCGGACCGCAGCTCAGGGTCCGCACGGTCTCGACCATCGGCATGGCGACGGCGAGCTAGGCAGCCACGCAGGGAGTCGAGCCTGCTCGCCGCGCGAGCTCGCGTCGCCGGATCCGCCTCGCTCACCCGGCATCAGTGCTCCAGGGCCTCGATCACCGGCCCGATGACTTCTTCGGCCATCAGGCGATAGCCGCCCGCAGTGCAATGGCCGTCATGGACGAAGAGCTCCTCTCGGGCTCGATGCTGCTGTTCCGCGGCGAAGCGCGAGAGCATGTCGACGCGACGCAGGCCGTTCACCCTGGCGACCTTGACTTGCACGGCTTCAAGATCCGGTAACGGCATGGGGTAGGACAGCAGGATCACGTCGGCGCCCTGAGCGCGACAGCGATCGACGACGAGTTGCAGGTGGTGCTCGAGAACCTCGCAAATGCGGCGACGCTCGTCGGAGAGCACGGGCAGCGCTCCATTCGCGACGCTGGAGTCCCTCGAAAACAAACGCTGAGCGAGCACCAGTTGGTCTTTGTTGAGTTGCAGCCCGACAAGGCAGTTGCGCACGGCGTCGGCCGTAAGATCCTTGGACGCGCCCGACAGGACGATCCGACAGCGATCGACGTCGCCGTCGAGTTCCATAGCCGCGATCAACAGACCCAGCGCCTTGCAGATGTCGCGCGCGCAGGCCGCACGCGCACAATCGCGCCGCACGGCAGCTCGCCACATCGAGTCGTACTCCGGCGCCTCGCCCGTGGCGATGGCTCGATCGTGCGCCCTTTCCGCCGCCGCCAGGTCGCCCGTGTCATAGAGGCCTTGCCCCACCAACCACCACAGGGCCGAGTTCGATGGAAACCGCGCGCTCGCCTCGCGGGCCACGTCCAAGGACTGCTTGCGATCGCCGATCGCGGCCAAGGCCACGGCATAGGATTCCGCAACCTTGGAGGTCGGCCTGTCGCGGTATTCGGCCGCCAGCCAGGCCACGGATGTCGCGGCCTGATCCCGCCTGCCCAGCGCGGTTCGCTGCTGAACCAGGCCCTGGTGGTACGTGGCCGCGTGGGCCGGATCGGCCGCGAGCCCGGCTTCCAACTCGGCGATGGCCTGCTCGAGATTGCCCGCCAGCGCTAGCGCGGTGGAGCGCACCACAGCGGGCGGATCGGTGCCGATCCAGCCGTTGCCCGCAGCGGACGGGACAGAGGCCTCGATGGCAACTCGCTCACCCTCGGCGGTGGGCAGGGCGCCGCCACCGTATTCGCCCAACATGCCTCGGGCCAGGCGCCAGAGGCGAAAGCGCAGCTGCCAGCGCGAGCCATCCCCACCGAGATCGGACGACTCCAACCGCGCGGGTCGCGTCCACGTGTCGTTCATGCCGAGCAGCACGCAGACCAACACGGGCCGGTTGTCACGCAACTGCGCATCCAGCTTGCGCAACGCGTCGTTCGAGTTCTGGCCGGGCCAGCCGGCGTTCACGACCTGCGGCGCGCCGTCGCCCATGCGTTGGCGCAGCAGTTCCGCAAGCGCGCCGGGATAGCTCGTCTCACGACTCGGTGCGCCCAGGCCATACGTGTAGGAGTCTCCGATGCACAACACACGCGGCGCCGATCCCGGCGCCAACTCCGGCGTCTTTTGCGTGAACGTGAAAAGGACGACCAGCGACCAGATTTGCAGGGCCAGTTCCATGATGAACAGGCCCAGGGCAATGGACAGGAGGATCTTGAGTGCCTTCGACATGGAAGGACGGCGAGCATACCCGGTCTCTTCCTTTCACCCGCGGGCTTTTCAGCTCTCGCTCGCCGCGCTCACTTTTCGAGCGGGACCAGGGCGCGCAAGCTGAGCGTGATCGCCTTCGGATCGAGCGAAAGCACCGCCAGCACGCACTTCACGGCTTCGGAGTAGACGATCTCGCGTTCGATTCCGGCCATGGCGGCGGGAATCTGCTCCGCGCGCAGGCGCTTGTCCAGCGCGTCGATTTCAGGATCGACGAAGAGGTCGAGTTCCTTCTGCGTCGCCGCGTCGAGTTCGCCGCGCCGCCTGCCGGGGAACTGCTCCTTGATGAAACGCTCCTCGAGGCGCGCGCGCTCGATTTTCCAATCGATGTGACTGAGCACCTGATCCTCGGCGGCCTTCTTCGCGAACTGGCGGCGAATGATCGCCAAGGAACTCGGGTTGACC
>JANMRV010000073.1:0-6807 GCA_031388685.1 Planctomycetota bacterium | reverse complement strand
GCGCAGCGCGGCAATTCCGCGCTCAGCTTCCAATGTTGCAAAGCCGCTGCTCCATCGCGCAAAACTTCGAGCCGCAATCCATCGCAGGCGACTGCGATCAGCGCCGAACCATCGATCGTGCCCGCGGCGAGCGCGCGCGGCGTCTCGTCGAGCGTGATTCGACTAAAACCCGCCGCCACGATCTGAAGCTCGCGCGTCGAGCGCGAGCACACAGCGATCGCCTGTGCAGCTTGGGGCGCGCTGAAAGTCCCGCGCGGCAATGCCAGCGGCGGCAGCGGAAAATCGCCGCAGGCCTGATCCTTGAAATCGCGAGGCAGGCCAGTCTTGCTGCCACGCCAGATCAGCCACGTTCCTGGCGTGACCAAGGTCGCCGCAAGATCGGTCAGGCCATCGCCGTCGAAATCGCCCGCGCACAGGCCCGCCGGTTTGGCTCGCAAGGGCCGTTCGCTGCGCGCCAGAAACGGAGCCTGCGCGAGCGCGGTCGACGAAGTCTGCGGCGCCGCCGCCGGAGTCTGCGGCGACGCCGCCGGCGTCGGAGGCGGGGTCGGGGTCGGATCGCCGCCGCAACTCGCCGCCGGTCCGCTCAGCAGGGCCAGCATGCACCACAGCGCGCTCGCTCTAGTGATCGGCGATCCTTCCCGGGGCATCGCTGCATCGTACGCGAGCTGAATGGGGCGTCACAGTTCGATCCCGCCGAGCGATGCGGATCGCGCCCTGCGAGCGCAGTTCATGCTCCTGCAACGAGGCCGCGTGCAATAGCATGGTGGTGATGGGGGCCCTTCTTCGACGCGGACTCGATTGCCTGCTCTCAGCGGCGGCGTGCGCCGGCGCGTTTGCCCAGGACAGGCCCGGGCCCGACCCCGTGATCGTGCTCGACATGCTCGACAACGGTTCGGGAACGGAAGCGACCGAGGCGCCCGAGCGCGACCCGCGGCAATTCATCGTGCCGTGGTGGACGGCTTCCGGCACTCCGCGCACGACCGCGGTTGCCGCGCAGGGCCTCGAGCTCGCACCGGGCGCGGCCCTCTCGCAACCGATCGCGGCTTTCGAACCGCTCGCGGATCGTCTGACGATCAGCGGCCGAGTCGAAGGCGCGGGTCGTGTGCGCTTGTCCGACGGCCGCGGCGAGAAGATCGAACTCGAAGTGCGCGATCAGACATTTGAATTGCACGCGACTGAGTTCGCAGCGCGCTTCGGTCACACGCCGATGCCGCGTTTCCTGCTCGAGATCTCGGCGCCCGCCGATTCCACCGGCGCGACGTTTCGCGACCTGCGTGCGCTGTGCAGTTGGCCTTGCCCCGACGAGAGCGCGCTCGCGCTCGAGCTGCGACAGTTGTGCAACGGCGTCATTCGCGTCTGGCTCGAACATGGCATCGACCGCGACGGCCCGCGCGAGACCTCGTTCCTCACGACGCGTTTCGACGTCGTCACCGGGGAGAAACTCGATGCCGGTGCGAGCTGCATCCATCCCTTGTTCGAAAGCATGCTCGATCTGTGCGCGATCGCGGACAATCCCGCCTGGAAAGCAGCGCTCGAGCGCTACCTCGGCGACTTCTTCGAACTCGGCTTCTATCCGACCACCGGGCTTCCGCGCGATTGGGACGGCGTGCTGGACCTGCCGCAGGACGCCAAGCCGATCGAAGTCGGCCGCTACCTCGCCTTCCTGCTCGACATCGATGCGCGCGGGCCCGTGCATTTTCGCGAGCGCGCGCTGAAACAAGCCGAGGCCATGGCCGAGACGATCCTCGCGCGCGGGGCATTGCCCGACGGCAGCCTGGCCGTGAAATTCGTTCCGTCCGACGGCACGCCGAGCCTCGACGTGCCCCTGATTCGCAGGCTCGATGTCGCGGCGCAATTCGCGCGCCTTTCGCGCCGCAACGGCGATGCACGGCTGGTCGACGCGGCGCGCATGGCGCTCGCCGCGCTCGAGTTCACGCACTTCTGGGCCGGCACCTGGTTCACGATCGATCCGGATTTCGACGACAGCTACGGACATTGGGGCAGCCGCGCGGCGACTATGTTGGCCGCGTTTCCGAACGACGCCGAATTCCGCCGTTTCAACGCGCGCGCTTTTGCGCATTTCGCGCCGCTGTGGCACGACGCGCTGCGCTTCGGCGGCTCGATGGCCTCGGACCAGAATCGCTGCTGGGAACTGCTCGACCGCTACGCACAAATCGAGCCTTCGATCCGCCAGCCCCTCGATCGGCTCGTGCACGATTCGATCCGCGCGCACATGAAGAGCCGCCAGTACCTGAACGGTTCTTGGGGCGACGTGACGTTCACGAACTTTTCGCCGCGCGCGGCGCTGAACATCGGCGACCTGACCGGTTATCCGGCGAACATGCTGAACGGCCTGGCGGTCGCGTCGCGCGCGCAGAGCAGCCTGCGCGGTGAGGAAACTCGCGCCTTGTTCACAGCGGTCCTGCGTTCCTCGGAGTCGTTCTATCGCCGCAAGTTCGGTCTCTTGCTGCGGCGCGAGGAAGCGACCGGCCGCAACGTCGCCGGCGCGGACCTGCGTTTGTTCGCGGCCGCGGTCGAGATGCTCAAGCAACTCGAGAGGTAGGTGTTCACCTGCGCGTGCCGTGCAGCACGCTCAGGTCGTTGGAAAACGCGTTGGCGATGCAGAGGTCGAGCAGGCTGTCACCGTCGACGTCCGCGATGCACAGATCGAAGGGCCCGCGGCCGGCGCCGAGACTGTCGAGGGCGCGCACGCGCAAGGGAGCACCCGCGCTCGAACCCAGCGGTGTCCAGACCTGCACCAGCGTCGAATTCTGCACGGCGACGAAGACCTCGGCACGCCCGTCTCCGTCGAGATCGGCGGCGGTGATGCCGCGCGGCAAGAGCGAGGTCGCGAAGGGCGTGCTCGACGTGAAATCCGCCGGTCCTCCCGGTCCCCGCAGCAGGGCGAACCAAAAGCCGACAGAAGAATCCGTAGCCCTTGTCGCGAGCACGGCAAGGTCCGTGCGTCCGTCGCCGTCGAGGTCGCAGGCCACCGCTTCGCTCGGCGCTCCGGGCAGCGCGCTGAAACCCAGTTCCGTGAGCACCAGTTCGCCGGAGGATCTGCGTTGCACGTCGAGCCAGGCGATGCCGACGCGCTCGCCCGGCGCGCCGAGCACGCAGGCGAGTTCCGGGCCGGGATCGCCGTCGAGTTCGATCGTCGTCAGTTCGCGCGGCTGCGAGGGGACGTTCAAACCTTGCGCCTGCGCCAGGGCCGCAAGATCGCCTCGCAGGGCAGAATTTTCGAGCAACAGCACGCGCCCTGTCTGCGGCATCGCGATCGCGAATTCGAACGATCCGTCGTGATCCACGTCGAGCACCTCGATGTCGCTAGCGCCCGCGCCAAGCTCCAACGTCGCCGTGGGTGAGAGCCGGCCGTCCACGTCCCCGTGGTACACGCACAAGTCCGTTCCGCGCTGGCCCGCGCTCAGGAGCAGCAGATCAAGACCTGGTTCTCCGTCGAACTCTGCGATCACGGGCGCGCGCGGTTCCGTTCCGCAGGCGACTTCCGTGAGCGGGTGCAGCGCGCCGTTCTCGAAGACGACCGGGGAAATTGAATTGGACTTCACGTTCAGCGCGGCCAGTCGCAGCGCGCCCTCGGGACTCCCCGCTCGCGCCACGGCCAGCGCCTGGGGAAAACTCCCGATCGGAATCACCGTGCCGATGCCGAGCGCGCCCGCGCCATCGCCGGCGAGCAGGCCGAGACCTTCCGTGTCGCGGTTGCCGATCGCAACGTCGAGCCGGCCATCCGCATCGCAGTCGAGCAGTGCGAGTCCCAGCGGCGTCTGGCCCGCATACAACGACGTCTCGCGTCCGACCCAAGGGTCCGAGAGCCTGGTCAGCACCTGCAGCGAAAGGCTGAAGTCGTTGAGCACCGCGAGGTCCGCGCCTGCTTCTCCGTCGAGATCGCCCACGGCGAGCGCGGTCGGAATCGCTTCGGCGTCAAAGATCAGCGGCGCCTCGCCGTCGAACCAGACTCGCGCACCGCCGCTGCGGCCCGCGCCGAAAATCCACAGTTCTCGGTCGCCGCCGGCGACGACCAACTCGCGATCGTTGTCGCCGTCGATGTCGAGCTCAGCCATGGCGCGCGGGATGCCGCCGAGTTCGATCCGGCCGATGGGCTCGCCACTTTCGCCATCGTAAGCCTCGATAGCGGTCGAATCCTGAAAGCCGACGAGCACGGCCAGGGATCCAAGGCTGACCAGGGCACAGCGCGGGAGGTCGCCCTGCAGCGTCCAGTGTTCGAACTCCTCCGCGTCGTCGCGCAGGATCTCCAGGCGTCGGCCGTCGCAGGCGACCGCGAGCAGCGTCTTGGGGCCGGATCTTCCGGCGGCCAGGGCGCGCGGAGTCTTTTCGAGTTGCAGCGTGCGGGTCGTGGCGCCGAAGAGTTCGAGTGTGCGCGCACCGCGCGAGGCGACGGCGATGGCCTGCACGGCTTCGCCGGGCCCGAAGCGACCTTCCGGCAGGGCGATGGGCGGCAATGGAAAATCGCCGCAGGGTTGGCGCTCGAATTCATGTTCGAGGCCCTGATCCGACGTGTGCCAGACCAGCAGCGCACCCGGGCTGACCAGGGTCGCCGCGAGATCGACTTTGCCGTCGCCGTCAAAGTCGCCGGAGCACAAGCCTTCGGGCTTGCCGGGCAGAAGACGCTCGCGACGGCCCTGCAACGGAAGCTGCTGGCGGCCTAGGGGCGAGGGCTCGCGGCCGCCGACCTTCGGCTGAACGTCGCGGAACAGCGGCGGGGGCGCGGGCACGGCGTGCGGGTCAGCCGGCTTCGTCAGCGTGTCCGCGCCCGCTCCCGCCCGGCAGCCCAAGAGCGGCAGGCTCAGGGCTGCCGCGAGCAGTCGGCGGTCGTGCAAAGGCTTCCAGCGCATCCGAGGATCGTACGCAGTCGCGGGCGAACCGTCTTGCGCCGGAAGAAAGCATGGCCCCGCACGTCACTAGGTCAGCTCGCGGCAGCGGGCTATCCTCACCCGGCCCCGTCGTGGGCGCCGTCGTTCATGGCCCGTTCTCATTCCATGTTGATCGCCGGACTCGCGGGGCTCGCGCTCCTCGTCGCCGGCCTGGGGTACTTCGTGGGCACCGCTCCGGAGCCGCCGCCGCAACCCGGCGATATCGTTACGACACCGATCGGCTCGGATCCACCCGCGAGCTTGCAAAGCGGGACGGCCACGCCGGAACTCCTGCCTCCAAGCGGCGAGGACTCGCTGGTCGCGGTGGGGGATCCGGACAAGACGACGGTTGCCTGGCCGGTGAATGTGCGCCTCGAGCTGATCGAGGCCGCCGGACTTCCACATGCAGCGGGTACAGCCGCGCTCGGCGCGAGCGCCACGGCGCGCCTCACGGGCTCGATCACGAGCGGAGTTGGCGATGGCCTGGCCGGTACCGTGAAGTTCGTCGCCGGACCCAACTTGGGGCGCGTGCTCGAGAGCAATTCCTCCGGCAAGTTTGGCGCCTCGGATCTCTACCCAGGACTCTCGGTGGTCGAGATCGGCGCGGGCAATGAATCCGCTGTCCGGCGCGAAGTGCGCCTGCGCTGCGGATCCGAAACGCCGTTGAATCTGGGCTTCGGCATGCCGGGCTCGGCTTCCGGTCGCGTACTCGACCGCGAAGGCAAACCGCTCGAGGGCGCGAGCATCGAATTGGACGGCCAGAGGCTCTACACGGATCCCGAAGGCGCTTTCCTCTTCCCGACGGTGCCCTGTGGCCTCGACCTGGTGTGCATGGTTTCGAAGCAGGGATACGCGGCGCACTTCGAGCTGGTCACGGTCGCCGCGCGCCAGGCCAACGATCGGTTGGTGTTCACGCTATTGCCCGAAGCTGAACTGGACATCGAGATACCCGAGGCCATCGGTGGCTCGATGCCCGCAACGGCTGTCCTGATGAACGCAAGTTCTTCCGCGCAGCGCGGCTTTCCCTGGCGCACGAAGAGTCCGGTCAGTGTGCCGGCCGGATCGCGCGTGCACCTCGACGGCCTGCCCGCGGGCGTGAGAGTGCGCGTCTATGTGTTTCACCACGGCGCCTACGCCAAGCCGACCTTTGCGGAGGTCACGCTTCAGGAAGGCGTGCCCCAGCTTGCGGTCGTGCACCTCGAGGCCGCGCCCTTGATTGTGGGCACGGTGCGCACGCGCGACGGGCTCGTTGCCCAGGGCGCGAAAGTCCGGCTGGAAGCGCCCGACCGCGTGGGCTCGACAGTTGCTTACTTCGGGGAAACCGCGCTGTTCCTAGAGTCTGAAGTGCTGCCCAATTTTCCGATGGGTGTGCAGGAAACCCTCAGTGATCACAACGGCCGCTTCGAGTTCACGTCCTATCCCAAGCAGGCGCCGAATCGCTACCTCGTCGCCACGTCGGCCGACGGATCGCTGAGTGGCGCGACGCTGGTCGGCCCCAACGACGTAGCGGTGGACTTGCTGCTCCAGGCCTCGGGCGCCGGTAGCTGTGAGCTGCGCCTGGAAATGCCCGGCCGCCATCAGGCGATCGAAGTCGAATGCAGCGTGCAGGGTGCGCCGCGCGACAGCGTATTGATTCCCGCGCGCGAGCCCTGCGTCATCTTTGGCCTGAAGCCCGGGCTGTGGCGCATGACCGCGACGTGGCGCGGTCAGGAGATTCCGGCGAGCGCGGAATCCGGCGGCATGCGCGGATTCAAGCTCGAGGGCGAGACGACCCAAGTGATACGCCTGCCGCAGGGCGCGATCGACGGCCAGGACCAGGACACTTTGCTGCGCGCGGGCCGCAAGCCGTAAGTACCGAGTCAGGTACTTCCCCACCCTACCTTTTGGACCGCTGTCTGCGCGCGAGCGCGCGGACAGC
>JANMRV010000056.1:0-6430 GCA_031388685.1 Planctomycetota bacterium | reverse complement strand
GCGCCCAGGCCGCGGAAGTCGTCGACGTCTTGCAAATCCCGGCCTTCCTGTGCCGTCAGACGGATCTCTTGATCGCGGCGGCCGAAACCGGGCGCGCGGTCAACATCAAGAAAGGTCAGTTCCTCGCGCCCTGGGACATGGGCAACGCCACCAAGAAATGTGAAGCCGCGGGCAACAACAATCTGCTGGTCTGCGAGCGCGGCACGAGCTTCGGCTACGGCCGTCTGGTCGTCGACATGAATTCCTTCGCGCATCTGGCGAAGACCGGCCATCCCGTGGTTTTCGACGCGACCCACTCCGTGCAGGAGCCCGGCGCGCTCGGCACGTCGACCGGCGGCGACCGCAGCAAGGTGCCGGCCCTGGCGCGCGCGGCCGTGGCTACCGGCGAAGTCGACGGCCTTTTCTTCGAAGTGCATCCCGATCCGGACCGCGCGCCCTCCGACGGTCCCAACATGATCAAGCTCGAGGACTTTGCCGCGATCCTCGACAGCGTGCTGGCCGTGCATCGCGCCGTGCGGCCCTCGGCCACGGGATGAACGACCAGAACCTGCTCGGCCGCGAACTCACAAGCGAGCTTTTGAACGAGCGGCTCGCGGGCTACCGCGTGCTGCGCGAGGTCGGTCACGGGGCGATGGGCATCGTCTTCGAGGCGCGCCAACGTGGCCTCGAGCGGCGCGTCGCGGTCAAGGTGCTGCCGCCCAACCTGGCGATGCGCGACCGCACGGTGCGCCGCTTCCTGCGCGAAGCGGAGTCCATGGGCCGGCTTGCGCACACGAACATCGTCGACGTCTACGAAGTCGGATCGGTCGGCAGCCTGCACTACTTCGCGATGCGCTTCGTCGACGGCCCACCGCTCGACGTGGTGCTCAAGGCCGGCGTGCTGGGCATCGGCGACGTGGTCAACGTCGGAATCGACGTCGCGTCGGCGCTGGCGCACGCTCACGCGCGCGGTGTGCTGCATCGCGACGTCAAACCGTCCAACCTTTTGCGCGACGGTGAACGCGTCGTGCTGACCGACTTCGGTCTGGCCAAGCCGATCGATTCCGACGACACCGATGCGATGACCGAGTCGGGCGACCTGGTCGGCACGCCGCTGTACATGAGTCCCGAGCAGATCATCGGCGATGCTTCAGGCATCGACGCGCGTTCGGACGTGTGGGGTCTGGGCGCGACGTTGTACGAACTCTTGACAGGACGGCCGCCGTTTTCCGGCGGCAGCGCGCAGTCGATCCTGCACGCGATCCTGCATCGCGATCCGGCGTTGCTGCACCGCCAGCGTGCCGATGTGCCGCGCGATCTCGAAGCGGTCGTGCTCAAATGCCTGGAGAAGGATCGCACGCGGCGCTACACGGGCGCGGACAGCCTGCACGCCGACCTGCTCGCGCTGCAGGCCGGCCGATCTGTCAGCGCGCGCCCGCCGCGCTTCGTCGATCCGGCGTTGCGCTGGTCGCGCCGACATCCGTATCAGGCAGTCGGACTACTGATCGGTCTTGGCGCCTTCGGTTACTTCACCTACGCGATGCGCAGCGGCACGAAGAAGCTGAACATCACCGAGACCGCGCGCAAGGAGGCAGTGGCCACCGGTGACAAGGCGCGCGAGGACAAAATGCTCGCTCTGGCGAGCAAGGAACTGCTCGCCGCCGTCCAGGAGTGGGGCAACAGCGAGGACGCCGGCATCCAGTTGCATGCGCTCGATCGCGTCGGCCATCTGATGCAAGCGATTCCAGTCGAGGAGTATCCGCAGGTCTCGGCTGAGATCATGCGCATCTATGCGAGCTTCGCAAAGAAGCGCAAGATCGACGAAAGCAGCCTGACGGAGCTCTATCCGGCCTCGGGACCGAACGTGACCAAGGTGACGTTGATGATGCGGGCCGCCATGCTGGAGGGACTCGAGCATTTCGACCAGGCGCTGGTCGTCCACAAGCAGCGTGCGAAATTGTCCCCGCGCGCACCGGAGCCGTGGCTGGACGCCGGCAATGCGCTGAGACAGATGGCGCTCTTGGAACGCGCCGGCAACTCACAGAGACTCCCCGACGAACGCCTCGCGCGAGTCTATTTCATGCAGGCGATCGCCATGGACGACAGGGCGCTCGAGCTGGCGGTGCGCTCGGGCAACGAGGACACGACCGCGACGGTGCTGATCGAACGCGCGCGTTGCCTGATCGAAATCGGCGAGAGCGCGCGCGCCGAAAGGAATCTGCGCGATGCGCTGGCGCGCGACGCAGCGCGCGCAGACGCGCTCGGCCTGCTCGAAGCTTGCAAGGAAGATGAGCTTGAGACGAAATTGGCTTCGGCCGAATCGGCTCCGACGCCCGCCACACGACCGGTTGAAGAAGCGCTCGCTCTGGATGCGGGCAGCCGGAGTGGGAAACCGGCAGCGGCGAAGACTCCCGCCGAATCAAAAGGCCTGCTCGGCCTGCCGATCGTCAACCGCCTGCCTACGACGCTCGACCTCAACAAGCAGGACCTGACCAATGCCGGCAGGGGGCTGAGCTCGATTTATCGCGGCCTGCGCGATGTCTTGCGCAGCGCGGCGAGTGTTCCACACGCGGCCGAAACAGCAGGCGGTGCGACGACGCCGACCGTTCCCGGCCAACAGTAGCTCACTTCACGATCAGCGCGCGGCCGTCGAAATCCTTGGGCAGTTCGAGGCCGAGCACGCTCATCAGCGTCGGCACGGCGTCGACCGAAGAGGACGCCTCGAAACTCTCGCGAGCGACGAAACCCGGCCCGTAGAACGCGAGCGGAATGCGCACGTCGTACGGATAGGGCGTGCCATGGGTCGTGCCCGCCCCCATCCCGATCAGCTTCCAGGGCTTGGCCTGCAGCACCACGTCCGGCGAGCGCTCTTCGTCGAAGGAATTGGCCCAGCTGCGCTTCCAACCGGCCGCCGCTTCGCCCTTGCGCGCGACGAGTTCGAGTTCGTCGAGCGTCCAAGCGTGCTCGAGCCAGCTAGCCCCCTCTTCCATGAGCAGCTTCGCGGCAAGGGCGCGAACGTCTGCCGGCTTTTTCCCCGCGGCCAGGATGCGCGTCCACGAGAAACGCACGCCTCGGCCGTCGTAAACCAGGAAGAAGTCCTCGCCGAACTCCTGCTCCAGCTTCTTGCGCATCGACTTCAGTGTCGAGCTGACCACTTTGCTCGACAGTCGCTCGGCGCCGATGCCGCGTTGATTTAGCGCCTCGGGAAGTTCCATCACGCCGTGGTCCGCCGAAAGCGCCGCGATCCAGCGGCCGGGGCCGACCTGTTTGTCCAGATCGGCGAAGACAAGTTCCAACTGTCGATCCGCGCGCAACAAGACATCGGTCACTTCGCGACTGCGCGGTCCGAACGAGTGTCCGACCGTGTCGCAGGAGCTGAGCGAGATGCACAGCACGTCGGTGTGCTCGTCGCGGCCTAGTTCCATGGCGACGATCGCGCGGCGCGCAAGTTCGCAGGCGAACTGGTCCCCCGCCGGAGAACCGTAGACGATCGCGGCGACTTCCGCCCGAGCCTTCTTGTCGAGGTCCCCAGGCATTTCCGGCGCCGGGTAGGGCAGCACATGGCGCCCATTCCACGGCACCTCGCCCGGCGAATCGTCTGGCGCAGTATCGGTGCCCTCCAGTGCAACGCCTTCGAGCGCGTGCCAGCCTGCGCCCCACACCGACTTGAAGGAAGCGAGCCACTGCGCGTCGAATTCGAGCACCCAGGTGGGCAGGCTCTGTGCGTACCAGGTCGAGCTGATGAAGCCGCCTTGCGCGCGGTCCCACCAAAGTGCGAGTTCCGGATGCTGCCCGGACATGCCGATCGCGGCGCGATCCTTGGAGCTGATCGCGACGCCCTTCGAGAGCGGGTCGAGCGCTTTCAACCGGTCGATCAATCCAGGCGAGCGGATGTTGCGCGGCGACATGCCGGCGGCTGCCGCGGGCCCCTCGGCGGTGAGCGGGCGCGCGTCGGGATCAGAGACGCAATACGAGGCCGACTTCTCCTCGGGCAGCACCCAGTCGTTCCCGACGAGGCCATGGTGCAGCGGGTTCATGCCCGTGCCAAAGGTCGCATGGCCGGGGCCGGTCTCCGTGTCCGCGTACTGCAGGCGCGCCTCGCGGAAGACGGTGCCGGAATGAACGAAGCGACCAAGTCCGCCGGTCAGGAGCGGCGCGAGGCGCTCCAATTGCTCGGGGATCATCTGATCGACCGCGATCAGCACGACCAGGCGCGGGCGCGCGCTCTTGGCCGGAAGCTCTGCGGCGCGGGGCGCCTGGGCAAATCCTAGAGTCGAAAACAAGACCGCCGTGATCGCGTAGTGGGCCGATCCTGTGCATTGCGCCATCCGCGCGATGCTCAAGTTCCAGCGCCCGCGATGCAAGACCAAGGCCGAACTTCCGGCCTAGGAATCCTTGGAAAGTCGCCGGGCGCTAGGCTTTCGAGACCCAGTCCCCCCTCGCCGGAGTTCCCATGAAGCTCATTCGCCTCGCCACGCTCGTCCTGCCCTGCGCACTGCTCTTCGCCAACTCAGCCTGCGTGATCCATTCCGAGGGCGGATTTGCCTTCGCCCAAGGCAGGGAGCTTGCGGAACGCCACGAGACGCTGCCGCTCGATCTCGCCGCAGGCGAAACGTTGCGCGTCGAACTGCTCTACGGCGACATCAGCGTGCGCGTCGCCGAGGGCGAAGCGCCCCACGTCGACGCGCACTGGCACGCGAATGCGGACGACAAGAAAACCGCCGAGGCTGTGCTCGCGCGCTACAAGCTGGAGCTGTTGCGCGGCGCTGGATCGCTCAGCGTGCGCTCCGTGGGCGAAGCGCTGGAAGTCAAGAGCGGACTGGGGACGAATCGACTCGCCGCCGGCGTCGATCTGACGCTGGTCGTTCCAAGCAAGGTCAGCCTCGAAGCCAGGACTTCGTCGGGCGACCTGTCGGCCGCCGGCGCGCTCGCCTTCTGCAAACTCGATTCAAGCTACGGCGATCTCGCGGCCAGGGGCATCCGCGGCGACACGAAGCTCGCGACTTCATCGGGCGCCGTGGATGTCGAGGACATCGAGGCCCAGTCGCTCGAAGTCGAGAGCCAATACGGCGACCTGCGGGCGAATCACGTGAAGGCCGCGACGCTGCGGCTCACAACGAGCTCAGGAAGCGTGAACGCGCGCAATCTGGCGGGCGACCTGATCGTGAAATCCAGCTACGGGGATCTGAGCATCGAAAATTCGAGCGGAGCCGTGGAAGCAGCCACCTCCAGCGGAGACATCTCGTTCAGCTCGCAGAGTGCGGCCAGGCGCAAGCTGGTGACGAGCTACGGCGACATCAGCGCGTCTGTCGGGGGCGGAGAACTCGAGGCCAGAACTTCCTCAGGCGACGTGAAGATCGAATGTTCCGATGGCTCCGTCAACGCAGAGAGCAATTATGGGGACGTGTCGATCCGTGGCCGATTGTCGTGCGTGCAGGCCGCCACGAGTTCCGGCTCGATGAGCGTGCAAGCGAGCGCGGGCAGCACGGCGGCGGCTCCCTGGCGCCTGTTCACGAACTACGGCGACGTCTCACTCGGACTGCCGGGCGACTTCAGCTGCGAACTTTCCGCCAGCGCGAAGTCAGGCGAAATTGCCTCGGATTTCACCGGCGAGAGCGACAAACGACACACCACGCTGAAGAGCACGCTTGGAAGCGGAGGCAACGCGGTCGAAGTGAAAAGCGGCAGCGGCGACGTCAGCATCAAGCGCGGCGCAGGCTCGGATCGAAAGATCTGACCGGCAGCCTCCGACCGCTGCGCCGGACCGACGGCGGGTGCCTGACACCGCACCGGTCTACGGATCGATCCCCAACGCCCGCAACCGGTTGTAAAACGTCCGCCGCGGAATCCCGAGCATCTTCGCCGCCTCACCGCGCTTGCCGCCGGTCGCCTCGAGCGTCGCGCGAATGACTTCGGCTTCGATGTCTTCCAAATGCCGACCGACCAGACCGCGCAGCGAACCCGCCGCGGCGCTGCGCGGCGAACGCGCCAGATGTCCGACGAGTTCCACTCCAAGCTCATCCCCGCCCAGCGCGAACATGCGCGTGATTTCATTCGACAATTCGCGCACGTTGCCCGGCCAGTCGTGGGCCAGCAGACGCTCCATGCACTCCGGCGTGAGCACCGGCTTCTTGCGCGTGCCCTCGGCCGAGAGTTGCACGAGAAAGTGCTCGACGAGGATCGGCAGATCCTCGCGCCGCTCGCGCAGCGGAGGCACCTCGATCTGCACGACTTTCAAACGGTAATAGAGATCCTCGCGAAAGCGTCCCGCGGCCACTTCGCGCGAGAGCTCGCGATTGGTGGCCGACACGATACGCGAGTCGATCGCGATCTCCTGGTTGCCGCCGACACGCCGGACTCTGCGCTCCTGCAGGACGCGCAGCAACTTCGCTTGCAGACCCAGACTCATCTCGCCGACTTCGTCGAGGAAGAGCACGCCGCCGCTGGCGGC
>JANMRV010000034.1:0-6836 GCA_031388685.1 Planctomycetota bacterium | reverse complement strand
CAGCGGATCAAACGACACTGCCGACGTGCCGTCGCGCCAATGCCTGCGCAATCCGTAGATCACGCGGCCGTCGCGCGCGAGCGAAAGCCGCTCTGTGGCGATGGCAGGACGCGCGACGTAGCGGCAGAGATGCTCGAGGCGCTCGCGCTGTCCTTGGGGCACGAGCACCTGTGCGTGCAGCGAAAAGCCCTCGTGGTCAAAGCACAGCGAGCCGGGCAGCATCGGCCTCTGGACGGCGCTGCCTCGGCCGAGACGCGCGACGGGCGGCTTGCTCTCTGGCTGCAAGGCGGCGCCACCTTGGACCGAGGCGGCGCTGATCAGAGCGAGCAACTCGCGCTCGGAAGACTCGTCGTCGACAGCGCTCTCGCGCGGCAGGTGACCCCGGCGCTCGAGATAGCGCGTGACGCGCCGCTGCAGCGTGCGCGCCAGGCCTGGTACCGCATCGCCGTATCGCCTCGATTGGTGCGTGACGGGAAGAGAAGCCGGCAAGAATTGACCGGGCCGGAGCCCCATCCCTCTGGACGGTGTTATCCTGAGTCGGTGATCAGAGAGCGGAGTTCCAATCCTCTCTTGCCACCCCCACTATCCACGAACCACTGCACACTGCCGGCGTGCTCCGCGCGGCACAGAACGGGATAGAGAGCTTCCTCGCATGTCTCTGAACGACGCTAGCGAATGGGTCACGACTTCGACCATGCTCCAACGCTTGTCGGATTTCGACGACCGTGGCGCGTGGGAGAAGTTGAGTCAACGCTTCGTGCGACCGATCCACGCGTATGCACGGAAACGCGGCTTGAGGCCCGACGAATGCGAAGACGTTGCGCAAGACTCGCTCATGGCGTTTGCTCAAGCCTTTCGGCGCGGCGACTACGATCGCGCGCGGGGGCGCCTGTCGCATTGGCTTTTCGGCATCGTGTGGCGGCGAATCGATCACATAAAGCGCAAGCCGGATCGTGTCGGAAACGGCGGACCCGTGCGCCCGGTCGATTCTGTTGAATGGATGAACTTCGAAGCGCCACGCGCAGTCAGCCCGGAATGGGAAGAAGTCTGGGAGCGCACGATGCTCGAGGATTGCCTGCGCCAGATTCGCGTCGAATTCGAGCCGAAGACCATGCGCGCGTTCGAGATGCTCGTGCTCGAGGATCGATCCATCGAGGACGCGGAGAGCGAACTGGCAACGTCGCGCAACGCGCTCACGATCGCGAAACACCGCGTCTCGAAGCGCCTGCGTGAGTTGATCGAACAATGCGACGAGGTGCGTCCTTGACGCCGCTCGAAGCCTGCCCACCGCTCGAGGAGATCGAGCAACTCGTCCTGGATCGGCTGGAGGCGGCGAGGTCGTCGCGGATTCGTACACACCTGACGACGTGCATCACGTGTTCGCGGCAGGCGGACGAATTGCGCGCTGACCGCGAGCTCGGGGAGCGCTTGCGGCGCTCGCTCGGCGGCGTGAACGACGAGAAGCTCCCGACGATCGACGGCTACCGTGTCCTGCGCGAGATCGGCCGCGGCGGGATGGGTGTCGTGTACGAGGCCGAACAGATCACGCCCAAGCGGCGTGTCGCGCTCAAGGTCGTGCGCGGAGTTCAGTTCGTCGATGCGCACACGCTGCGCCTCTTCCAGCGGGAAATCAGCATCCTCGCGCGCCTCGAACACCCCGGCATCGCGTCGCTCTACGGCGCGGGCGAGACCAAAGGCGAGCACTGGTTCGCGATGGAACTGGTGAACGGCAGGCCGTTCACACAGCACGCCCAGAAGCTTGATATTTCGGCGAAACTCGAATGCTTCAGCCAACTGTGCGAGGCGATCGAGCACGCGCACCGTCAGGGCGTCGTGCACCGCGACTTGAAGCCGTCGAACGTGCTCGTCACCGACGCGGGCCGCGTTCAGGTGCTCGATTTCGGCCTGGCGAAGATCACCGATGTAGATGTCTCGCATGCGACCGAGGCGGGTCACGTCCGTGGCACGCTCGCCTACATGAGCCCCGAGCAAGCGCGCGGCGATCCGTCCGCGATCGGACTGCAGAGCGACGTCTACTCGCTCGGCGTCATCCTGTACGAACTCTTGTGCAACGCACTGCCGGTCGACACGACGGGTGTCGCAATCCACGAGGCCGCGCGCCGCGTCGTGGAAGAAGCCCCGCGCAAACCGTCCGCGATCGTGCCCGCGCTGCGCGGCGATCTCGAGACGATCGTCTTGAAGGCGCTGGAGAAGGATCCGCAGCGGCGCTACGCCGGCGTCGCGGCTTTGGCCGAAGACGTGCGTCGTTTCCTGGCAAGCGAAGTGATCCTCGCACGACCGCCGAGTTCGGCGTACGAACTCAAGCAGCTCGTCGCGCGGCACAAATTGCCCTTCGCCCTCGCCGCGCTCGTCGTCGTGGGCGCGCTCGGCACGGCGATCTGGACCTCGGTTCTCTACAGGCGCGAGTCCGATCTGCTCGCCCTGCAGCGCAACTTGTCGCAGGAACGCCAGACGGCGCTGTTCGCGGAGCAGGCTGAGCGCGCGCGCGCCGTGAAAGCGACCGAGGAAGCCCAGCATCAGACGTCGCTTGCCGAGGAACGGCTCGTGCTCACGGACTTCGCCGTCGAGGCGCGCGAGACGAGCCTGGGCTTCTTGGTCGATCTCTTCCGTGAAGTGGGCAAGACGGGCCGTGGTTCGAGCACGCTCACTGCCGCCGATCTCTTGAAGCGGGCGATCGAGCGCCTGAACGAGAGCAAAGACAAGAATCAGGGCGCGCGAATGATGCTGTTGTCGTACGTCGGAACCGCCGCCATGCAGGCCGGCCTGCTCGACGAAGCCTCGAAACTCCTCGAAGAAGGCGTCGAGATCGCGCGCCGCGATCAGCCCGGCCTTCCGGTGTTGGCATCGCTGCTCGCGAGCCTAGGAGCACTGCGCCGCGAGCAGGGCCGCGGGCCCGAGGCCGTCGAATTGTTGAAGGAGGCCAACGCCATTTATGCGGCCACGCAAGGAACGGAGAGCCGGAATTCGATCACAGCGCGTATCAATTACGCGCAGAATTTGCGCGACACGGGCAATCCGCGGCTGGCTGCGGACATCATGCGCGAGGCGCTCGCGAAGAGCGAATCGTCCGAGGAGTTGCGCGACAAGCGAATTGGAATGCAAGGCATCCTCGGGCAGGCGCTCTGCGACATGCGCGAGATCGAAGAGGCGCAGACGGTGCTCGTCGCCGCGATCGCCGAGCACGAACCAGAGGGGCCTAGCGTAGGCCTCGCAACCTTGATTCACACTCTGGGAGTGTCCTTTGCCCACGTCGGTAAGCACGAACCGGCGCGCGAGCAATTTCAGACGGCACTCGATATGCGGCTCACGCTTCTCGCTCCGGACGATGACGCACTCGCAGCCTCCTACAATGCACTCGGCGCCATGGCCATGGAAACCGGCGACCTGCCTACCGCGCTCGATTTCATGGAGAAGGCGTGCGCACAGCAGGTCAAGCGCTATGGCGTGGACAGCAGGCAAGTCGCCTACTACGAATTCAATCGAGCGCGTGTCCTGATTTCGAACGGCGATTTCGACGAGGCCGAGCCGCTCGTGCTTCACGCACTCGAAGTCCGCAAGCGGGCTTTTGGGAACGGCAGCGCCTTCGTCGCCGATATTTTGGTTGTTTCCGCTGAAATCGCGATGAAACGACAAGACACGAGCAGCGCCGAGACTGCGCTCAGAGAGGCGGTGCGCGTCATGGACCTCAGCAACGGCAAGCCGCATCCCAACACGATTCAAGCCCGGTTCCGCCTCGTAAAGTGCCTCATGGCACAGAATCGCTTTGACGAAGCACGCGAATTGATGGGAGAGATTCAAATCGCCGCGAAGTCCGCGAAGCAGCTCAATGCTTCCTCGGTGAAGAGCATCGAGGCTCTGGCCAACGAGCTCGAGAAACTCGCCAACGCGGAGAGTGCGAGTACCGACCCGCCTGTGAAGTAAGGCGTGCTTCCCCAGTGCAGGTGACCTGGACGGGGCCAGCGTTTCCGAGCTGGTGGTCGCTTGGCGGGGGAGACCGCCCCTCGATTCAGCAGGCGCCGGCGAGGATGTCACCTGCGGCAGCGGAGGCAGAGGATCGAGTTCCCAGCCCGGGAGCAGGCTCCGGACGGGGCCCCCTGGCGTCGTCCCCCGAGGATTTCGCGACGAATTCCCGGTTGCCGTGAAAGAACCCGGCCCTCGCGGGACAGACCCAGAGTGAGAGCTGTGCGCTTTGCATGGCGACACCGGCGCATCTGCCCCTTTCTTCGATCCCCGAGGCCTTCCATGAGTCTGTCTTTCCGAAATCTATTCTTCCGCGCGGCCGTCGTAGTGACGGCCATCGCAGCCGCGTCACCATCCAGAGCGGCTGACCACATCGACGCCAGTACGGTGATCGCCACCCCGCAGGGGACCTTCGGTGGAGTCCAATACACTCGGTACGAGGCCATGTTCGATGGCGTCACGCCCAACGGGCATCCCTACCGGGTGCCTTGCCAGATCATTGCCCCGCTGCACCCCCAGGCCGGGAGCGGTGTGCTGCTGTTCGATTGGCTCGTCCCGAGCACGATCTACACTGCGGTTGGGCAGGAGCAGGCGGATGCGCGCTACACACTGACGGACGACTTCATCTTCGGCAGGGGCATCTCCTACGCAACTGTTCGCTGCAACCCGGAGGGCCTTGGGACTCGGTCTCCGGTCAGCGACCCAACCAGGCCGTGGTCGGATGGTCTGTTGGACACATCCTCGGAGTTCATCCTCTCGGCCGCCGACGAGTTCGACATCGTCGTCGACTATGTGAATGCCCTGCGGACGGATCCCGTCGCTCTCCAAATTCTCGGCGATATCCACCGGACGGCGGCGTTCGGCTACTCAGCCTCGGGCTGGCACCTCCGGGGACTTTTGCGGATCCCTATGGGCGACGGCCTGTTCGACTTCTCGCTCGTTGGAGGAACCGGCAATGGATTCGAGCGTCCGTCGGGGAATGGAATCAAGTCTTCCAACGTGGAAAAACCGCCGCGTGCTGGGGCGGGACTAGAAATCGACTTCCAATCGGAGACCGACATGTTCCTTTTCGATGCTCACAAGACCAGGCACGAGGAGCCGAACTACCGCGTCTACCAGTTTGCGGGAGCCGCGCACATTCGGGACGTCGATGCAGCCTTGTTTGGTTGCCCAGAGCCGGAGAAAAGCCAACTCGGCCGAATGGACCCCGTTCTTTCGGGCGCTTTTCGTTGCCGGTGACAAGTGGTGCGACGGGATCGCGCCGCCGCCGAGCCTCTGGCTCGGGGCTCCGAATGATCCGACGATCGTGCGCGACGCGAAGGGGAATGCGCGAGTTCGCTTTGTCGGCGGGTGCCCTGTGAACACCAGCGGCTTCCGGCTGCCGGCAGTCGCCGTCGGCGAGAATCAATACATCCCGCTCGACCCGTCCTACGACGACGGATCGGTGCTCGGCACCTTCCGCGTGATAGCCGGTGGACATGTGGATCTCACGGGTAGCTTCACCAACCACGCCCAATACGTCAGCCAGGTGACGTTCCATGCCTTGGGGTTGAAGGCTTGGGGTTATCTGCTGGCAGCGGATGCCGACGCGATCATTCAGCGAGCGATCCTGTCTGACATCGGCAACTGATACGGCTCCCTACTGCGCGGCGATACGGTGCCAGGCTCGGCTTCGACACCTAGGTGTCGAACTCGAGCCTGGCACCGTATCCAGAGTCCGACGGTCAGTGAGCGTTAGACCAGCTCTTCGTGCGCAGCACGCCATCGCCCTGGCCGAAATAGACATTGCTGAACGGTTTGCCGGACTTTACGTCGTGGAGCGTGACGTGCAGATATCCGGCGGCCGGGATGAGCTGCGTGAGCTCGAACGAATTGCTGCCGCGTGCGACCACGGCCGTCTGCGATCTCAAATCGGCGCGTGAGGTCTGGTTGCTCTCGATGGTCGTCGTGCCAAAGTAGAGCGTGCCCGACTCGTGTGAGCTGAGTCGACAAGTCCCGCGCACGGTCACGACGTCGCCTGGAGCAATTGCCGGCCCGCTGGAGCGCAGCTCCTCGATGACGATCTCGTCGCCCGGAGCGAGTTCACTGGCCCCGAGCTCGAACGCGATTGGAACGGGTGCCCCCACGATCGCACGCGGCGCGCTGGAGCAGGCTGCGAAGACCGCGCTGACCGACAGAACGAGGATGGAGCTCGAAATTCGCATGAGAAACCTCCACGGATAGGACTTCCAAGCCCCTGATCATGCCGTCACGGTAGCACCGTGGAGGGGGATGGGGGCCGCGAAGCAGCTGTTTTCGCCGGTCGAGGCGTTCTCGGCGTGCCGCGAAGTGTCGTCCGACAGCGCTCGAGCGGCAGGCTTTGGCTCGCGTGGCAATGCGTCGCCTCGCGCGCACGCGGAGCGTGCGCGCGGATGTCCGCTGGGCCCAATTTGACCGGCCGCTTATGGCTGCTTGACGGTCGCGCAAGAGCATGCCAGTGGACATGAATTTCTCTCCGCCCCTAACTGCAGCCAAGAGACTCAACATGAAGCTCGCCTTGCACGTGGCGATCACCGCCCTTTCCTTCTCCAATTCCCCGCTCCTGGCGTCGGATCCTGGAATCACGCTGGTTGGCCGAGGATTCGTGCCCGGGACCGCGCTCGACCGCTCTGGACTGCAGGGCACGATCTGTCAGACCGGCGATCCCTTCAACTGCATCGACAAGCGAACCCTTGGCGGCTTCGGTTCGGCATTCACCTACACGGGCCACGACAACGTGTTCCTCGGCGTGCCCGACCGCGGCCCGTTCGACGGGCGCACTGACGTCGCGTACTCCGATCGCTTCCACTTCGTCCACCTGGCGCTGGACACGAGCA
>JANMRV010000029.1:0-1978 GCA_031388685.1 Planctomycetota bacterium | reverse complement strand
GCCGCTTGGCGCACTCGCGCTCGACGCGCCGCTAGCACCAATCGCGGGCACACATCCGAGCGAGTTGGTCTTCGCGGTGCAGTATGTCGAAGTGGTCGGCAAGAATTCGAGCTGGAATCCGTTGACGGATCCGGAATGTCCGCCGAGACCTTCGACTTGGACCGTGAGCACACCGCCCGTCACGCTGACATGGTGCAGCGCATAGGTCACGCCCGCGACGTGTGGCGAGCCCGACCACAGACCGCCGACGTCCTGCGCGGGATCGCTTGATCCCGGCACCGTCACGCGCGTCTGATTGCCGTTGTTCTCGGGCGCCCAGGCGTAGGTGTAGAGCGCGTAGTTGCCGCTCTGCAGACCGCTGAAGGTCCAGAACCACGGACCGCCGATCGACGGCAGGTCCTGGATGTCGACCATGAAGTTGCGGTCTTCGCCGGTGAGCAGGCTCGGAAAGTGGTTGTACGAGTAGGACGAGGTGCTGCTCGTCGTCGCGGCGCTCGGACTCCCGTCGAGGTTCACGAGCGTCGTGTTGTAAGGGTGGATCGAAGCCTTCCAGCGCCCCGCCTGCGCCGCGCCGGCCGCGTAGTTGTCCAGGGGAACGGGATACAGGATCAGGTTGTCGCCGACGTCGACGTTGAAACTCTGCGCCGAGGCGTCGGGGATCGCGACAACGAACGCGAAGGCTGCAATAAGGGTGCGCATGGAAATCTCCTGAGCAAAAGTCGGCCCAGCATTCTACACGCGGCACGCGACCGCGCGGGACAACCGCTCAAGCCGCGGGTCCGACTTTTTCCTGGAGGAAACGCAACAGGAGCCCCATGGCGCTGCGCGCGAGCCCCGGGTTGTAGCGCGGCCCTTCGTCGCGCAGAAAGGCATGGGCCGCGTTGAACTCGTGCCACTCGAAGTCGGCGTTGACTTCCTCGAGCCGCGCCTGGATCAGACGCCGGCCCGCCAGCGGCACGTGCGGGTCTTGGCGGCCGAAGCCGAAGAAAAACGAAGCGCGCGCGCTCGACAGTCGCAACAGCGTTTCGTCCTGCTTGCCCGCGCCAAGCGTGCCCGTGTGCAAGTCCGTCGGATAGAACGCCGCCGCGGCTTGGACTTTCGGATGCAGCCCCGCGCGCACGGCCAAGTGCCCGCCAAGACATACGCCGTAACTCGCGATGCGGCCGTTGCATTGCGAATGCAACGCGAGGTAGTTCACGACGATGTCCACGTCTTCGTCGTAGGACGCGAGCGTCTTCTTGTACTTGAGTTCATTGCCACGTTCGGAGCCCTGCGTGTCGTAGCCGAGCACGCTGCCCAGAGGCTCGAACTCGTGATAGACCTCGGGCACCGCAACGAGAAATCCCTCGCCGCACAAAGCAGCCGCCATACGCCGGATCGGGCCGGTGACCTGAAAAATCTCCGAGTAGAAAACGACGCCGGGAACGCGGCCCGCGCTTTGCGGCGCGAACAAATGCACGCGCATCGGACCGCGCGTCGTCGCGAGGTCGACGCTGGAGCTGGTGAGTGTCGTCATGGCATCGGGCGACATCGTCGCCGAAGCCCATCGCCGGTGCGAGCCCCGCGTCGACTTCTCTAGCGCACGACGAGCAAGCTCGACGCGGAACGGCGGACTTCGCCTGTCGGCAGGACGATGCGCGCCTGCGCGAACTGGCGATATCCAGGCAAATTGGCCGGCGAAATGTTGATGATCTTCGACACGATCCCCGCGGGCGGCACGATTCCAAGATCGAAACTGCGCGCCTTGATCAGCAGCGCCGGGACGAGAATGCCCGCCGCGGCCAGGACTTGCGGATGTGGGCCGACGTTCAGCCGGACCGCCGAACCGGGCGGCGCATGCACTCTGAATGTGACCTGACTTCCGGCCTGCGAGTTGCCGATCAGTTCGAGCGTCGGAGAGTCGGGCGTGACCACCTGATCGATCGCATTTCCGTACAAAACCAGCGCCGCTCCCGGTGCACCGCACTGTCCTGGAGGT
>JANMRV010000025.1:0-2393 GCA_031388685.1 Planctomycetota bacterium | reverse complement strand
CGTCGCGATCACTTCACCCAACGACGAGAAGACGATCGTCGAATATCTCAAGACGCATCCGATGCCGGGCGCTGTCGCTGTCGACTACCGCGCGCCCAAGACCAGCGGCATCGGCGAGAGCAACGAGCTGTTCTTCACGCGCAAGTTCAACCTGCCGCGCGTCCTGATCCTCGATGTCGATCAGCGCGTGATCTGGGAGGGCGATCCAGGACTCGTCGCCGCGACGCCCTGGAGCGCGGGCGATGGTTCGTTCGTCGATGCGCCATTCGCCGACCTTGTAGCGCGCCACAAGCTCGACAAGTTGCCCGATTTCCTGAAACAGTGGACGCAGACGGGCAGCGCGGCCATGTCCGCCGGCGATCTGGCCCTCGCGCTGCCGCTGCTGCGCGCGGCCAAGGAGTTCGAAGCTGAGTTCTATCCCGAAGTGGCGCTGGCGCAGAGTCGCCTGACCGCGCTCGAAGCCGCGCTTGCAAGCCTGGTGAGCAGCGCGCAATCGATCGCGAAGAAACACGCCGATCCAACGATCTCCGTGTTGGTCGATTGGTACAAGTTGTTCGGCCTGGAACTGACGCCGAAGCTCGCCAAGGAACTGAAGCCCTTGCTCGACAGCAAGCTCGACAAGGAATGGGCCAACGCCGTGCGCGCTTGCCTGCGCTGGAAGAACGTGATGTCGCGCAGCGACGCCGATCCGGCGGCGGCGGCGAACGAGTTGCTGGCGACGCTCGGCGCATTCGAGGGTCGATTGCCGCGCGAATTGGCCGCCGAACTGAAGCTTGCTTTCGATGCCAAGGACGCCAAGGCCTTCGAAGTCCTGGTCTTGGGCGCGGAATCACGGCCGCGTGTCTGGCTGGCGCAGTCGCACTTCGGCTGGGTAATGCCCAAGACGGGCGGCGGTCACTGAGTCACGAAACCAGCGCGCCCGGACGAGTGAGCGACATCGGCTCGGCCGCGGCTGGCCCTGCGTCCTGCGCGGGTTTTTCCGCACGTCGAGCACGGGTCTTCGAGCGTTCGCGCGCCGCCGCCACGAAGCCATCGAACAAAGGTTGCGGCGCGAGCGGGCGGCTCTTGAACTCGGGGTGGAACTGCACGCCCAGGAAAAACGGATGCGATGGCAACTCGAGGATCTCGACCAGATCGCGATCGGGATTGACTCCTGAAATGACCATGCCGGCCTTCTCGAACGCTCCGCGATAGGCGTTGTTGAATTCGTAGCGATGGCGATGTCGCTCGTGAACGAGCTCCGCGCCGTACAGCCGATGAGCCAGCGTGCCCGGCTTCACGCGGCACGGATAACTGCCCAGGCGCATCGTGCCGCCCTTCTCGTGCACGTTGCGCTGGTCGGCCATCAAGTGGATCACCGGATGCGGCGTTTCGGCCAAGAATTCAGCCGTGTGCGCGCCCTCCAACTTGAGCACGTTGCGCGCGAACTCGATCGTCGCGCACTGCAGCCCCAAGCAGATGCCGAAAAAGGGTAGCCCCGTCTCTCGCGCGTGCTGGATGGCGCGGATCTTGCCCTCGATGCCGCGCTCGCCGAAGCCGCCGGGGACCAAGACTCCGTCGACACCCTCGAGCAGGCTCGCACCGCGCGTGAAAAGGTCCTCCGCGCCGATCTTGCGCAGCTTGACCCGCGTCTGATTCTTGATGCCGGCGTGGCTCAGCGATTCGTAGATCGACTTGTAGGCGTCGTGCAGTTCGATGTACTTGCCGACGACCGCGATCTCGACCGTTTCCACGGTCTTGCGCATCGACTCGAGCATGCGATTCCAGTCCTCGAGGTCGGTCTCGAGCTCGTGAGGCAGGCCTAGATGGCGCGTGACGATGCGATCGAGGCCGGCGTGCACGAGCATCTGCGGCACCTGATAGATCGAGAAGTCGACGTCGCGTTCCTCGATGACCGCTTCGGGCCGCACATTGCAGAACTTCGAGATCTTGCGCGCCATTTCGGCGGTCATCGGCTGCTCGGTGCGGCAGATCAGCACGTCGGGCTGGATGCCGATCTCGCGCAGTTTCCCGACCGATTGCTGCGTGGGCTTGGTTTTCATTTCACCTGAAGCGCGCAAGTACGGCAGCAGGGTCAAGTGCACGAACATGACGTCGCCGCGCGGCCGCTCGAGCGCGAACTGACGGATCGCCTCGACGAAGGGCAGGCTTTCGATGTCGCCGACCGTGCCGCCGATTTCGGTGATCACCACGTCGACTGGGCCGTCCCGCCCGTCCCCGAGAGTTGCATCGCCGAGCTTAGCAATCACGCTTTTGATTTCGTTCGTGATGTGCGGAATGACTTGGACGGTCTTGCCCAAGAACTCGCCGCGCCGCTCTTTATTGATGACTGATTGGTAAATCTGCCCAGTCGTGTAATTCGAATCGCGTGAGAGAGGGCCGTTGGTGAAACG
>JANMRV010000894.1:0-2399 GCA_031388685.1 Planctomycetota bacterium | reverse complement strand
CCTGGCTCCCGTTTGGCCGATTCGTACCCGAATCGGCTGAACGGGTGCCTGGCACCGTACCGGCGAGGTCCAAGGCGCACTCTCCATCGCCCCCACCCCGCCAAAAAAACTACTTCTTCGCCGGCGGGGCATCCTTCTTCGGCGCCCCAGCATCTTTCTTCGCCGCATCCGGCTTCGCCCCCGCCGCCGCAGCCCCCGCATCGGCCTTGACCGGCGCAGCCACCGTCGACGCAGCCGCAGCCGCAGTCGCTTCTGCGGTCGGAGCAGCCTCGACCTCGACCTTGACGGCCGAGATGCGTGCGAGCACCAGTTCAGGATCCGCAGCAAGTTCACACCCCGCCGGCATGACGAGTTGCTTCGCCAGCACCGAAGTACCGATCTCGAGATCCGCGACACTGCACTCGATCAAGTCCGGAATCGTGGTCGGCAGGGTCATGACCGCGATGCGCGTCACGAGGTGGTTCAACACGCCCTTCGGGTGGCCGACGAATTCCAGCGGCACTTCGACGCGCGCCTTCTTCGTCAAATCGACGCGGCGAAACTCGATGTGTTGGATGTACTCGCCAAAGGTGTCCCAGTGCAGCTGGTTGACCAGCGCCGGTTCCTTCTTGCCTTCGACGTTGAGCTCGAACACGTGCTCGTGCTTGCGGCGCGCGGTCATGAAGGCTTCGGTATTGATCGCCAGGTTGACATGCGGCGCTTCCGGCGTGTGCTGGAGGCTGGCAGGAATCTTGCCTTCGGCGCGCAGCTTGCGCGCCGAGCGCGTGCCCACGCTGGCGCGGGTTTCGGTCTTGAGTTCAGTAGTCATAGCTCTTGGGAGTACCTAAGAGAACGGCCCTCGACGAGCGCGAGACTTGCCCAGGAACTCACTAGAGTTCCTCGAAGAGCGAGCTCACCGACTCGGCGCGGTGGATGTTGAGGATCGCGCGCCCGAACAGAGCGGCGACGGAGATGACTTCGACGTTGCGAGGCATCTTCTCGTGGCGCGGAATTGTATCCGTGACCAGGATCTTGTCGGCGGGCGCATTGTCGAGTCGCTCGACCGCGGGGCCACAGAGCACAGCGTGGGAGACTGCGATCACGACCTTCTTCGCGCCCTCGCGTCGCACGATGCGCGCCGCTTCGCAAATCGAACCGCCGGTCGAGATCATGTCGTCGACGATGATCACGTTGCGGCCGCTGACGTCGCCGATGACGTGCTCGACCGCGATTTCCGAGCCGGAAATGCGGCGCTTGTCGACGATGGCAAGATCGGCGTGCAGCGCCTTGGCCCACGCGCGCGCCATCTTGATGCCGCCGACGTCGGGCGTGACGACGACCGGGTTCTCGATGTCGAGGTTCTTGACCGCGCGCATGAGCACGGGCTTGGCGTAGAGGTGATCGACCGGGATGTCGTAGAACCCCTGGATCTGCGCCGCGTGCATGTCCATCGACAGGAGCCGCTCGGCGCCGCAGGCCGTAAGCGTGTTGGCGACGACCTTGGCGCTGATCGGCACACGACCCTCGTCCTTGCGATCCTTGCGCGCATAACCGTAATACGGCATCACGACGGTGATGCGCCCGGCCGAAGCGCGCCTCAGCGTGTCGAGCAAGAGCAAGAGCTCGACCCAGTTTTCGTTGACCGGCGGACAGGTCGGCTGAATCAAGAAAACGTCCGCGCCGCGGATGTCGTCGTAGACCTTGATGTCGATCTCGCCATCGGGGAAGCGGCCGATATGCGCGTTCGCGAGCGGAATGTCGACCGAGCGCGAGATGGCCTTGGCCAACTCGGGATGCGCGCTGCCTGAAATGAGCACGATGCGGTCGCCGTTGAACATCGTCGGAGTCCTAGGACTTGGGCTTTGGGGACTTGGGCGCCAGTGCGTGCGCGGGAACGCCGACCCAGACTTCGCCGGGGCCGACTTTGCTGTTGCGTGTGAGCACCGCGCCGGCACCGAGCATGGCGCCGGCTGCGACGTCGACCGGCGCGACGAGAATCGAGCCCGAGCCGACGAAGGCACCGTCGCCGATGTGACAAGCCGACTTGGTCTTGCCGTCGTAGTTCGCGAAAATCGTCCCGGCGCCGATGTTGACGCGCTCGCCGAGCGTCGCGTCGCCAAGGTAGGCCAGGTGTTTCGCCTTCGACTTCGAGCCCATGCGCGAGCGATTGACCTCGACGAAGTTGCCCGCGGCCGAACCGTCGGCGAGCCACGAGCCTCCGCGCAGCGTCGCAAACGGGCCGATCTCGCAACCCGCGCCGATTCTGACACCGGATTGGATCACGGTGCAGGGATGGATCTTCGTGCCGACGCCGATCTCGACGTCGTGGTCGATGTAAGTCGTCGCCGGATCCTCGATGTAGACGCCGGCGATCAGGTGGCGCTCGAGGATGCGCAATTGGAGCACGCGGCGCGCTTCGG
>JANMRV010000876.1:0-6534 GCA_031388685.1 Planctomycetota bacterium | reverse complement strand
ATAAACGCCGGTGGATTACCGGGCACCGGTCATAGCGTGTACCGCGAAGCGATTCCGAGCGGGATCCCGAGCCACCAGAATGTGAGCAGCAGGGCGCTCCACGCGAGCAGGAAGGCGATCGAGTAGGGCAGCATCATGGAGACCAGGGTGCCGATGCCCGCGCCCCGCACATAGCGCTGCGCGACGACCACGACCAGCGGGAAGTAGTAGTTCATCGGCGTGACCGCGTTCGTGCACGAGTCGCCGATCCGGTATGCGGCCTGCGTCAATTCCGGAGCGATGCCGACCTGCATCAACATCGGCACGAAAATGCCCGAGAGCAACGCCCACTTCGCCGAACTCGATGCGATCAGGAGATTGATCGTGGTCGTAAGTCCGATCGCCGCGATCACGGTGACCTGTTGCGGCAGGTCCAAGGCTTTCAGCGCACTCGCGCCCTGGAGAGCAATCAAGGCACCAATGTTCGAGCGTGCGAACGCATCGAGGAATTGCGCCGCGAAGAACGCCATCACCAGGTAATAGCCCATCGCGGACATCGACTGGGCCATGCCTTTGATCAGCTCGCGGTGATTCTTCACGCTGCCCGAGATGTAGCCGTACAAGACACCGGGCACGAAGGTCGCAAGGAAGATCAGCGGCACGATCATCTGCATCAACGGCGCCCCCGATTCAGTCAGGCCGCCGTTCGCTCCGCGCAGCGCCGAATCCGCGCGCGTGGCCCACCACGCAAACGCGGCCGTGCCCGTCAACGCCGCAGCGACGGAGAGAGCGAGGGCGGCCTTCTCTTTGGCGGACAGCGTGCCTTCGACGTTGGTCGCGTCGCCTTCACCATCGACCACGACCGTGGACAGTCGCGGCTCGACGATGCGCACACCGACGAACCACGCGACGAGCATGATCCATACGGACGAAGCTGCGAGGAAGGTCCAGTTGCAGAGCGGATTGACCCTGTACGCCGGATCGACGAGCTGCGCGGCCTTCTCGGTAAAACCCTGAAGCAAGGGATCGATGCTCGATGGAATCAGATTCGCCGCGAACCCCGCGCCGACGCCGGCGAACGCGGCCGCGACTCCGGCGAGCGGGTGCTTGCCGGCGGCGCGAAAGACCGCCGCGCCCAGCGGGATCACGAGCACATAGCCCGCGTCGCTCGCCACGTGGCTGAGCAACCCCGCCATCACAACCATCGGCGCGACCAGCATGCGCGGCGTGAACGACAGAAACGTGCGCAGCAAGGCACCGATCAGTCCTGTCTTCTCCGCGACACCGACGCCTAGCAGCGCGACCAGCACGAGCCCGAGCGGCGGAAAGGCCGTGAACACTTCGACCATGCGCGTCAGGAACGCGACCATCGATCCGACTTCGAGTTGGTTGTGGATCTTGATCGGCGCGCCGTTGCGCGGATCGATCAGGTCGAATTCAACAGGCGCAAGCCACCACGACAGGATCCAGGTCGCGATCAGCGCGAGCAGGAAGAGGAAAACCGTATCGGGCAACCGGTTGCCGATGCGCTCGACCAGGCCGAGCACACGATCGGTCCAGCGCATGGGCGCGACGGGCGGACTCGCGGTCGACATGTTGCGAGGTTGGTCGTACGCGGGGCCGCCGTCAAGCCGCCATACGCAAAGCTTCCATCGCCATGGTCGAGTTCGCGGTCGGAAGACTCTCTTGGAGCCGGTTGCACGTGCTCGTCGGTCGGAAGGATTGCCTCGAACCTGGCCAGGCCTCCGCAGCCGCCATCACCAAGCCGGAGACGTGATGCCGGGCAGGTGATCGGGGAACGACTCGAGGTTCTGTTCGATCCACTTCTTCCAAGTAGCTGAATCCGCATCTGCCGCCGGAGCCGTAAGTCCGCGAGCCGCAAAGCTTGTGATGAGTGCTTGGCGTGCCGCTGTGCTGGCCTTGTGCATGTTCTCCACGGCAACTTCGGCCAGTGCATCCCCGAGGGTCCGTGATTGATCCTTGCGCGCCGATTTCTGCTCGGCAAGCTGCTTGTCGGCGTTCATCAAGTCGCGGTCACAAGCTGAGAAACTCTCGATCAGCGCACGGACGGCGTTGCGATTCCCGAGCAGGAGGAGTGTATCTCCGTCCCCGCTCAGCAGGTTGCGGAACGTGTGCGCGAGGATCGCATCCACTGAGCGGTCGTCTTTGAAGAGGGCCAGTCGGGCCACGAGAAAGTGCCGCCAACGACCGAGAGCGACACGGCGATCGTCGCAGGACTTGAGAGCTGCCCGAAGCTCTGCCCGGCGCTTGTCTTGGAGCTTTCCCGCCAGTTTACCGTTGAGCGCGTCGTACTCGACGTTCAAGGGCAACTGCTCCTTCTTTGCGTGGGCCAGGGCTTCGACGAGCGCCTCCAGCGAGATCACTGCATGCTGCGGAGGTCCGAGCAAGCTTGCGGCGTGGGTCTGCAGTTCGAACGACGTGTCGTCGAGCGCTGAAGCAATGCGCTCGGCCACTTGCGCCGAGGGTGCATTCGCGTGCGCCTCGGTGAGCGCCGCTAACGCATCCAAGGCCGCGATCTGCGTGGCGAGGTCCTTCGAGCCGAGTCGCAGGCCCTCGCGTCCCAGGACTGCACGTTCCTCGGCCGCGTGTGCAGCGCAGAGCCTCACATCGCGGCCGGTCGTGGCGCAGGTCGAGCACGACCCGAACGAAAACAGTGCGAAGGAAATCAGTGTTGCGAGCATGCCTCCAGAATAGCGAGGTCCAAGGGCAGGGGCACCGGCCCTTCGATGGACTTGTCGCGGTGTCCGCTCTGTCGATGGAGCACAAGCAGGGGCGAGGCTGCTACCGTGGGGACATCGTGAAGCGATGGACTCGCATCCGCTGGCTTGGGATTCTCGCACTGTGTTCGGCATCCGCGCCGAGCCTGGGGGGCGATGCACCCGAAGAGCTCGAATTCGAACGCGACATCCGTCCAATCCTCGCGGACGCGTGTTTGCGCTGCCACGGGCCGGATGGGGGCGCTCGGAAGGCGAATCTGCGTCTTGATCTGCAGGCCGGTCTCTTCGGCGGCACGCGCGACGCGCTCGACTTGAAACGCGATCCCGCGCTGCCCGCGCGCATCGTAGAGCCGTCGCACACCGATCAGAGCGAGTTGTTCCGGCGCGTGTCCTCGACGGACGACGACGAGCGCATGCCTCCGCCCGCGGCACTGCGCCAGCTCACGCCGGCTGAGATCGAAAAGTTGCGTCAGTGGATCGCGGAAGGCGCGCCGTGGTCGGAGCACTGGGCATTTCGGCCGCTGCGCAAGGACGAAGCACCGGTGCTCGCCGCGTCAAGCGCTGCTGCCGCAGTCCGTAATCCGATCGATCCCTTCGTGCTGGCGAAACTCGCCGAGCAGAAGCTCGAGCCGACGCCCGAGGCCGATCGACGCACGCTGATCCGACGCGTAAGTCTCGACCTCAGCGGGCTTCCGCCGACTCCAGCGGAAGTCGCAGCGTTTCTGAGCGACGAATCTGTGCAGGCCTTCGAACATCAGGTCGATCGACTGCTCGCATCGCCGCGCTTTGGCGAGCACATGGCGCAAAGCTGGCTCGAAGCCGCGCGTTACGCCGACTCCAATGGTTTCCAACTCGACCTCGATCGCACGGCCTGGCCGTGGCGCGACTGGGTCGTCGAGGCTTTCAACGCCAACGAGCCCTTCGATCAATTCACGCTGGAGCAATTGGCCGGCGATCTGCTGCCCGAAGCCACGCAGAATCAGATCCTGGCCAGCGCCTTCAATCGCAATCATCCGATCAACGGCGAGGGCGGCCGCGAGGTCGAAGAGTCGCGCACGGACTACGTTCACGATCGCGTCGACGCGACCAGCGAGATCTGGCTCGGACTGACGTTCGCCTGCGCGCAGTGCCACGATCACAAATACGATCCGATTCCGCAGCGCGACTACTATCGCTTCTTCGCCTACTTCAACAGCGTCGACGAAACCGGTGGGGCGGATCAGGGCGATATGGCGCCGCTGCTCGAATACACGGACGCCGCGAAGCGCGCGCTCAAAGTCATGGTCATGCGCGACCGCAGCGAGCCGAGGGCGACGCACGTCTTGCTGCGCGGTGCTTGGGACAAACCGGGCGACGAGGTCGAGGCGGGCACGCCTTCGGCGCTTCCCGCGCTCGACGGCGCGCCGAAAAATCGGCTCGGACTCGCGCGCTGGATCGTCGATCCGTCAAATCCCTTGACGGCGCGTGTCGCGGTGAACCGGCTGTGGCAGAAAGTCTTCGGCGAAGGACTCGTGCGCACGCTCGACAACTTCGGCGCGCAGGGCGAGAACGCGACGCATCCGGAGTTGCTCGACTGGCTCGCGCGGCGCTACATCGATTCGGGCTGGGACACCAAGGCCATGCTGCGCCTGATGGTCACGAGCGCAACGTATCGTCGCGCGTCGGCATGCTCGCGCGCGTTGCGCGAGGCCGATCCACAGAATCGCTGGCTCGCGCGCGCCTCGCGTTTCCGTCTGCCATCGGCCGTGTTGCGCGATCAGGCGTTGCTCGCCGCGGGTCTCTTGGTCGAAAAACAATTCGGCCCGCCGGTCAAGCCGTATCACCCTGGCGGTGTGTGGGAAGACGTCAGTTTCGGCCGACTCAGTTATGCACAGGGCTCCGGCGAGGACCTGTATCGCCGCAGCCTTTACACGTTCTGGCGCCGCACGGCCGCGCCCGCGAACCTGTTCGATGTTTCGCTGCGCCAGCGCTGTTCGCTGCGAGTGATTCGCACGAACACGCCTCTGCAGGCGCTGGTCCTGATGAACGATCCGACGTATGCCGAAGCGAGCGCGGCGCTCGCGCAGCGTGCCCTTAGCGAAGGCGGCATCGACGACGAGGCGCGAATCGCCTGGACTTTCGAAGTGTTGCTGGCGCGTTCACCCTCGCCCGTCGAATTGCGCACGCTCGTTTCGCGCACGAGGTCGTTGCGCGGTTACTACGCCGGGCACAAGGACGAAGCCTTGTCGGTGGCCTGCGCAGGGGCACGCCCTGATCCGCCTGTCGCAGAACAAGTGGAAATTGCGGCCTGGGCCGGAGTCATGAGCGTGTTGCTCAATCTCGACGAGGCGCTCTCGAGGGAATGAGCATGAATTCGCTCGGCCAAGATCGTCTCGTGCTGACACGCCGCCAGTTCCTGGGCGGTGCGACCGGTGGCCTCGGAGCCGCGGCGCTCGCGAGCTTGCTCGGCGGGCAGGCCCTCGTGCAGACGGGCGCTGCATCCAAGCGTTCGTCCACTCCGCGCGCCAAACGCGTGATCATGCTCACTCAAGCCGGCGCGCCTTCGCAGATCGATCTTTTCGATCACAAGCCCGCGCTCGTCGCGCATCGCGGCGAATTGATTCCCGACTCCGTGCGCATGGGCCAGCGCGTGACGACGATGACTTCCGGCCAGGCGCAAAAACTCGGGCCGAGCCAGTTCAAGTTCGCGCGTTACGGAGAGTCGCAGGCCTGGTTCTCGGAGCTTCTGCCGCACACGGCGTCCATCGCTGATCGATTGTGCATCGTGAAATCGCTGCACACCGACCTGATCAATCACGCACCCGCGATGACGTTCTTCCAGACCGGCCACCAGAACGCGGGCCGGCCGAGCATGGGCGCGTGGACGCTCTACGGCCTGGGCGCGGTGAATCGCGAATTGCCCGGGTTCATCGTGATGGTGTCGAAGGACGTTGCGCGAACTTGCGATCAGCCGCTCTACGAACATCTGTGGTCGTCGGGCTTTCTGCCCGCGGAACATCAGGGCGTCAAACTGCGCGCGGGCCGAGATCCGGTTTTGTTCCTGCAGTCGCCCGAGGGAGTTTCGCGCGAAGTCAGGCGTGGCGTGCTCGACGATCTCAAGGCGCTGAACACGCTGCACCACGCTGCGACGAACGATCCACAGATCGCCGCGCGCATCGCGCAATACGAACTGGCCTTCCGCATGCAGACCTCCGTGCCCGAGTTTGTTGATCTCTCCGACGAACCCGACGAAGTCTTCGAACTCTATGGCCCCAACTCGCGCCGGCCGGGTTCCTACGCCGCGAACTGCCTGCTCGCGCGGCGTCTCGCCGAACGCGGGGTGCGCTTCATCCAGCTGTTTCACGTCGGCTGGGATCAGCACCGCATGCTTCCTGAGCAACTGCGCATCCAGTGCGCGGACACCGATCAGCCGTCGGCCGCGCTGGTCAAGGACCTCGAGCGCCTCGGCTTACTTGACGATACTTTGATCGTGTGGAGCGGCGAATTCGGCCGTTCGCCCGTGATCCAGGGCGACATGGATTCAGTCGAGTACGGCCGCGACCACCACCCGCGCTGTTTCACCAGCTGGCTCGCCGGTGGCGGCACGAAGGCGGGCACGAGCTACGGCGAGACCGACGAATTCGGCTTCAACATCGTCAAGGACCCCGTGCACGTGCACGACCTGCACGCGACGCTGCTTGCGCTGCTCGGCATCGACCACACGCAGCTCACCTACCTCGAGCAAGGCCGCCGCTTCCGCCTGACTGACGTCTCGGGCGAAGTGATCAGTGACCTGCGCGCGTAGACAACGTGCCCGGTAATCCACCGGCGTTTATTT
>JANMRV010000809.1:0-12328 GCA_031388685.1 Planctomycetota bacterium | reverse complement strand
CGGGGACCGCGAGGCGTTCGAGGGCCCGATCGAGCCCGCGGCCGACCTGCTCGATGTCGGCCAGACTGTGCGCCAGCGAGACGAAAGCGACTTCGAAATAGGAAGGCGCCATCCAGATGCCCTCGGCGAGCAGCAGCGGGTGCAGCCGCGCGTAGCGCTCGGCGGCCCTGGTGTCGATCGTGTGGAACGCTCGCGGAGCGGGTCCCGGCTGCAGCCACAGGCCGAGCACCGAACCGACGCGCGCCAGACTGTGTTCGATGCCGGCGCGGCGCAGCGACTGGCCGATGCGGGCTTCAAGGCGCGCGCCGAGATCCTCGAGCCGTTCGTAGGTTCCCGGGCGTTCGAGCTCGCGCAACGTCGCGATGCCGGCAGCCATCGCCACCGGGTTTCCGGACAATGTGCCGGCCTGATAGACCGGTCCGAGGGGCGCGACGTGCTGCATGATTTCGTCACGCGCAAGATACGCTCCGACGGGCATGCCGCCGCCGAGGATCTTGCCCAGCGTCACGATGTCCGGCTCGATTCCGGAGAGTTGTGTCATCCCGCCGGGCGCGACGCGAAAGCCGCTGATGACTTCGTCGAAGAAGAGCAGCGCGCCATGTTGCTTCGTCAGGCGGCGCAGCGTGCGCAGGAATTCCAGGCGTTGCACGATCAAACCCGCGTTGGCCGGCATTGGTTCGACCACGACCACGGCAATTTCGCTGCCGCGGCGCGCGAAAAGTTCTTCCACGGCGGCTTCGTCGTCGAGCGGCAGCACCTCGGTCATGGCGACCACTTCGGCCGGGATCCCCGCGGAGGAGGCGGTTCCGAACGTCGCCAGGCCTGAGCCGCCCTTGACCAGCAGCGGATCGCAGTGGCCGTGGTAGCAGCCCTCGAACTTGACGATGCGACTTCGCTGGGTGAAGCCGCGCGCCAAACGCACGGCGGACATGACCGCTTCGGTGCCGGTCGAGACAAAGCGCAACTTGTCGGCGAAAGGGAAGCGCGCGAGCACGGCTTCGGCGAGTTCCACTTCCGCCGCGCAGGTCGCGCCGAAGGAAAGACCGTCGCGGGCCGCGCGTTGGACCGCTTCGATCACCGCGGGATGGGCGTGGCCGAGGATCAACGGTCCCCAGGAACCCAACAAGTCGACGTACTCGCGGCCGTCGACGTCGAAGATGCGCGAGCCGCTGCCGCGAGCGACGAACGGCGGATCGCCGCGCACGCCGCCGAAGGCGCGCACGGGGCTGGACACGCCGCCAGGCATCACCTTGCGGGCACGTTGAAGGAGTTCGCTCACGATAGCCAGCCTTTCTCGAGCGCTTCGCGCCCGTGGTAGGTGATCAGGAGATCCGCTCCGGCGCGCGTCAAGCCCCAGAGAACTTCGCGCACCACGCGCGCTTCGTCGATCCAGCCGCGCTGCGCGGCGGCCTTGACCATGCTGTATTCGCCGGAAACGTTGTAGGCGGCGATCGGCAAGAGTGTGCGCGCTCGCAACGCAGCGATCACGTCCAGGTAGGCGAGCGCCGGTTTGACCATCAGCATGTCGGCGCCTTCTTCCTCGTCGATCAGACTTTCGAGCACGGCTTCGCGGCCGTTGCGCGGGTCCATCTGGTACGAGCGCCGGTCGCCGCTCTTGGGCGCGGAGTCGGCGGCCTCGCGGAACGGGCCGTAGAAACCGGACGCGAACTTCGTCGAGTAGGACAGGATTGCCGTTTCCTTGAATCCGGACCGGTCGAGCGTTTCACGCATGTGCGCGATGCGGCCGTCCATCATGTCGCTGGGCGCGACAACGTCCGCGCCGGCGTGGGCGTGGGCCGCGGCCATCGCGGAGAGGATCGGCAGTGTGTCGTCGTTGACCACGTGGCCGTCGTGCAGCACGCCGCAGTGTCCGTGGTCGGTGTAGGCGCACAGGCATACGTCCGTGATGATCGTCAGCCGTTCGCCGAACGCGTCGCGCAAGGCTTTCACGGCGCGCGGCACGAGCCCGTCGTTCGTCGTCGCGGCCGAGCCCAGGGCATCCTTGTGCTGGGGCAGCCCGAAAAGCAGCACGCTCGTGAGACCGAGATCGAGGTCCTGGCGCACACGTTCCACCAGGCGATCGACGCTGGTGCGCGAAATGCCGGGCATGGCGTCGATCTGCGTTTCCAGCGCGCTGCCCTCGACGATGAAGTGCGGCTGGATCAGGGCCTGCGCGTGCAGTCGCGTCTGTGCGAGCGACTCCCGAAGCGTGTTGGTACGACGCAGGCGGCGAGTACGGCGGATCATGTTCGGACCTCCAGGTCGTGGATGGCGCGCGCAACTTCAGCGACGACGCTTTCGGTGTGTGTATCGCTGGCGACGCGCGCCGGCCAGCCGAGGCTTCGACAGGCCTGTTCCGTGCGCTGCCCGAGCGCGATCAGGCGTGTCGAATCCTGTGCAAGAGCCAGCGCCGCCGCCGCGCGCACGCAGGACGGGCTGAAGAAAATTCGCACGTCCGCGCCCCCAACGAGCGCGGCCTGTGGCCTGCGGACGGTTCGATAGATCGGAACTCGTTCGACGCGCACACCCGACAGCAGAAGTTCGCGTTCGAGATCGCCGCTGGTCTCTTCGGCGCAGGGAAACAAGACGGTTGCGTCATGCTTGCAGGGCAGGCGTCGAGCCAGTTGCGTGCCACCCTGCTCGCCGACGATCGACGGTTCGAGACCTGCCAGGCGCAGGGCCCTTGCGGTAGCTTCGCCGACAGCGGCAATCGCAACGCCGGCTGGGACCGTAAGCCCGGTCAGTCGGCGCGCGGCCTCGCGGCTCGTGACCGCGAGCGCGTCGCCGGCCCGCAATGCGCGCGCGCGTTCCAACAGCTGTGGGGCGGCGATGTCCTCGAACCCGATTACTTCCTCGAGTTCGACTCTGGCGCCAAGCGCGGCGAGCCGAGTCTGCAACTCGCGCACGGAGCCCGCCGAACCGCACAGCGCGATCGTGGTGTCCGCCAGTGGTCCACAGCGTGTGTCCGGCAGCGCAAGTTTCGCGAAGGCCGCATCCGCCGCCTGTTCTGGCGTCGACGCCTCGGCGGCGGCCCAGCGCGAACGATTGCTCGCTTCGGGATGGCCGGCGCCGAGGAAGACAAGGGCGCGGTAGGGCCCGCTCCCGACGACTGCGGCACCGAGCGGCAGATTGCATCCGCCGCCCGCGCGCTCGAGCAGGCTGCGTTCGGCCCCCACCGCGCGCGCGCAGTGCTCGTCGTGCAGTTTGCGCTTCAAGAGCGCGGCGAGCTGGGCTTCGCCGCTGCGGATCTGGATCGCGAGTGCGCCCTGGGCCGGCGCGGGCACGAACCAATCCAGTTCGAGATCGAGGTCGATCAGTCCGGCAAGGTCGAGATGCAAGCGGTCCAGACCGGCGGACGCAAGCACGATGGCGTCATAGCGGCCTTCGCGCAGTCGCGTCACCCGGGTCGGGACATTTCCGCGCAGCGAAACCGTGCACAAATCCGGTCGCAGGATCTCCAGTTGCGCAGCGCGCCGTGGCGAACTGGTGCCGACCTTGGCTTTTTGCCCTAGCGGCAGGAATGCGCCGTCCGGCGCGTGGGCGTTTGCGCGGATGAGCAGGCGCTCGCGCTGGGAAGCGCGCTCGGGTACCGCGGCGATCATGAGTCCCGGCGTCATCGCCGTCGGCAGATCCTTGAAGCTGTGCACGGCAAGATCGACCGCGCCATCGAGCAGCGCGCGCTCGATCTCGCCGGTGAAGAAGGCCTTGCCTTCGAGGGTTTGCAGCGGCACGTCGTCGATCAGGTCGCCGCGCGTCTTGAGCACCACAAGCTCGCATTCGGCTTCGGGCAGGAGCCGTGCCGCCACGTGACGCGCCTGCCACAGCGCGAGGTCCGACCCACGGGTTCCAATGCGCAACTTCATGCGTTCTCCTCGGCGTGACGGTTGTCTTCGAGCCAGCGTTTGATCGCGCGGATCGGAGCGTGCTCCAGCCGGCCGAAGGCCTGACGCGCCCATTCCTCGACGGCGCGGCGCTGTTCGATCGAAAGCGAGGTGAAGCGCGAGTCCGACAGGCTCGACAGTTCGCGTTCGGCGATTTCACGCGACTCGCCGTGTACTTCAGCCACGGTCGAGGCTGCGCGACGATCGAGCGCAGCGCGCTGAAAACTCTCGAGTTTGGCTTCGATCAGGGCTTCCGCTTCGCAGGCTGCGGTTGCGCGCGACTTGCGGTTCGTGTCGGCGCGCGCGCGCAGGAGTTCCAGATCCGTGATCGCGATGCGCGGATCGTCTGTGTGCTCGAGGTCGCGCGGAACGGCGAGATCCAGTGCGAACAATCGTTCACCGGCCGGCAAGCGATCGGCCAGGCCGCGAAGTGCCGTCGCATCGGCGACATGACCGGGCGCGGAGGTTGCGCTGACCAGCGCGTGAACGGGCGAGCCCGAGCGCAGTAATTCTTCGATCGTCGAGGCCTTGGCTGCCACCGTGCCGGCCAGACGTCTGGCCGACTCCTGGCTGCGGCTGGCCACATGACGGACCGTGAAGCCCGCGCTCGCGGCGTGCTTGACCACGAGTTGGGCCATTTCGCCGGCACCGAACACACACAAGTCGCGCTGCATGGCGGGCAGCGCCGCGCACAGCTGGTCCATGCCCAGCGAGACCACCGAAACGTGATGATGCGACAAGCCCGTTTTCGTGCGGACTTCCTTGCCGACCTGGAAGGCGCGCTGGAACAGCGGCGAAAGCAGCGGACCGCTCATGCCCTGATGCTCCGCCCGCGCGAACGCGGCGCGCGCCTGGGCCAAGATCTGGTCCTCGCCGACCACCAGCGAGTCGAGCGAACACACGATGCGGAAAAGGCGTCGCGCCGCGGACAAGCCGGCATCGAGGCACAGCGCGGAGCTGAGTTCCACATCGAGCGCAAGCAGCCGCGCGACGGCAATGCGATCTTGCTCGCAGGGCAGATGGCCTTCTTCGCGCGCGAACACGACCTCGAAGCGATTGCAGGTCGAGAGCACGACGACCTCAGAGGCGCCGAGTTCGTCCGCGGCCAGCAGGGCGAAGCGCTGGAGGTCAGCGGCCTGCGCCTTGAGGGTTTCGAGCGCGTTGACGTTTGCGCGCGCGAGCGAGAGTCCGACGATTGCGATTCGTTCCACGATGTCGATGCCTGCGCGGTGGCGAGATCCGACGCTGCGCAGCCCTTCTTTCGTCACAAGCTTGTCGAGCGCCGAAGCCCCGATTGTCACCGCTGCGTCATGGACCTGGAGATCGTTGCGGAAACTCGCCGGAGGCAGTTTCTTGCGTGCGAAACTTCTTGGATTCGCGCTCGCTTCTTGTGCTTTTCGCGTCGAAGATCCGCACCGCACCATGGTTTCGCCTCGCCGCGCACTCCTGTTCGTCAACCTCGGCTCACCGGCGGCGCCGACCAGCGCAGCGGTCAGGGAGTTCCTCGAGGAGTTCCTTTCCGACCGGCGCGTCGTAGACCTGAACCCGTTGTTTTGGAAAATCCTGCGGCGCACGCTGGTCCTGCCGCGCCGCTGTGGTCCGGTCGCGCACGCCTACTCGAGCATCTGGACCGCGAACGGTTCGCCGCTGACCGACTTCACGCGCCGCGTGTGCGCACAGGTGCGCGAGCGGGCCGCTCCCGGCGTCCGCGTCGAATTCGCGATGCGCTATGGCACGCCTTCGCTGCGCAGCGTCGTCAGCCAACTCGTTCAAGACGAGGTCTCGCACATCCGGCTCGTGCCGCTTTTTCCGCAGTTCAGCGAAGCAACCAGCGGTTCGATCCTGGCGGAGATGGGCGAGATCGTGGCCTCGCTGCCTCGGCCGCCGACCTGGGACGCGCTGCGCACGTATCACGCGGACCCGGGCTACATCGAAGCCTTGGCGGCGTCCGTTCGCGATGCACTCGAGCGCGGCCAGGTCGACCACTTCGTCTGGAGTTTCCACGGCCTCCCCGTGCGTTACGTTGAACGCGGCGATCCCTACGCGCGCGAATCGAAACTGACCGCGGAACTGTTGTCGAAGGCGCTTGGACTGCGCGAGGATCAGTGGTCGCTGGTCTGGCAATCGCGCTTTGGCAAGGGCAAGTGGCTCGAGCCCGCGGCCGACACTTTCGTCACGGAGTTGGCCAAGACCAAACGGCGCGTGTTGATCGCCTGTCCAGGATTTGCCGCGGATTGCCTGGAAACGCTCGAGGAGATCGGTCAGCGACTCGACGACTCGTTTCGCAGGAACGGCGGCGAAGAACTACGCCTCGTGCCGTGTCTCAACGCGCACCCGCGCTGGATCGACGCGCTTTCGAAGCTCAGCGTCGAACCGCTCCGGCGCTGACGAGCTTGCCCTCGACGAGCGCGTGGAAGCGTTCGTTCGATTCGGCGAGCTTGCGAATCAGTGGCGCGGGCTTGAAGCGCACAGTGCCGTTGGCCCGGGCCAGGATGTCGGGAGCGCCGCAGATGCGTTCGAGTCGCGCGAGCACGTCGCGCGCGCCCAGTGAATCGGCCCAGCGCAACAGTCCTCCGTGGAAGGGCGGGAAACCCATTCCGAACACCGTGGCGAGGTCGAGTTCGCGCGGGCCCGCGACGACACGTTCCTCGAGCGCCAGCGCGGCTTCGTTGAGCATCGCCATCAGCATGTGGTCCTGCATCGCCTGTTCGGAAAACTCCGCCCGCGATTTGCTGAGGGCCGGGCGCAGCCGTGCAACGTCGGGATTGACCACGCGTGGCGCCTTTCCATGCACGTAGAAACCGGCACCGGTTTTCTTGCCCTTGAGTCCGCTGTCCAGCATCCGCTTCAACAGCCCGGAAGCGTGCATGCGTTCGCCGAAGGCCTGCTCCAGGGATTCCGCGGCGTGCGAAGCGATGTCGAAGCCGACTTCGTCGAGCAATTCGAGCGGTCCCATCGGCAGTCCGAAGTTTTTCGCCACGCGGTCGATGTGCTCGACTTCGATCCCGTTCTCGAACAGCCGCACGGCCTCGTCGAGATAGGGGCCGAGCAGGCGATTGACCACGAATCCGGCGCGATCGCTGGTGATCACCGGCGTCTTGCCCATTTTGATCGCGAGCCGCGCGACCGCGTGCACGACCTCAGGCGAGGTCAGCCTGCCGCGCACGACCTCCACCAGCGGCATCTGCGGCACTGGATTGAAAAAGTGCATTCCGACCACGCGCTCGGGCCCGCTGACAGCGGCCGCGATCGCGTCGACCGAAAGCGACGACGTATTCGTGGCCAAGATCGCGTCTTTCGCCAGCAGCTTCGCCAGATCGCCGAAGACCTTGGCCTTGACATCCAGGCGTTCGGCGACCGCCTCGATGACGATTTCGCTCTGCGCCATGCCCTTCAATCCGACTCCGGCGCTCAGCTGATCGAGGGCCGCGTTGACTTCGTTCGCGGGCAGGCGACGGCGCTGCGCGTCCTTCTTGACGCTCGCGCGGTGCGCGTGCAAAGCCTTGTCGAGCGGCGCGCGTTCCACATCGGACAGCCTGGTCGAAAGCCCCTTCTGCGCGGCGACCATCGCGATGCCCGCGCCCATGACTCCGGCGCCGACCACACCGACCGAGCGCAGTTCGCGCGCTTCGCCGCCGCCCGGCAACTTGCCCAGGCGCTTGGCGTCCTCCGACAGGCGAAAAATCGTCACCAGATTCTTGCAGATCGGGCTGACCATCAAGCGCGACAGCTCCTTGGCCTCGTGTTCGAGGCCTTCTTCCAGCGGCGTCGAAGGCGCGGCGAGGATCAACGGAATCACCGCCAGCGGCGCGGGATAGTGCCCGTGGGTCTTCGACAGCACCTCGGCCAGCACCTTGCGGCGGATGATCGAACGCGCGATCGGATTCTTGTCCACCAACCACGCATAGGCGCCGCGATCGAAGCGCGCGCAGCGCGTGCGGCCCATGGCGATGTCGCTCGCGATGCGCAGCAGATACTCCGGCCAAGTCAGCCGATCGACGAGGCCTGCGCGCAGCGCGCGACGAGGATCGAACAGGCGTCCGGAGAGGATCGCGTCGAGGGCCGCGGGCACGCCGATGCGGCGCGGGAGCCGCTGGGATCCGCCCCAGCCGGGCAGAATCCCGAGCAGCACTTCGGGCAGGCCGATGCGCGTGCTCGGATGGTCCGCGAGCACGATGCGATCGCAGGCCAGCGCCATCTCGAACGCGCCGCCGGGTACCGGGCCGCCCACGGCCGCGACTTTGAAGGCCGCAAGTTTCGCGAGTTTTTGGAACACCGCCTGGCCGTAGCGGCCGAGCTCCAAGGCCAACGCAGGATCCTCGATCTGGATCAGGGTTTCGATGTCGGCACCCGCCGCGAACGAGGTCGGCTCGCGGCCTGTGATCACCACGGCGCGCAGGCCGTCGTCGCCCGCGAGCATGTCGAGCGCGCGCTCGAGGTCGCGCATCAAGGGCAGGTCGAGCACGGCGAGTTTGCGGTGGGGCGGATCGAGCACGAGCCGCACCAGGCCGGGCTCGGGCCGTTCGATGCGTATGCAACTGCCAGGCGCGGGCGCGTCGGCGGGCAGCAAGGCTTGGAAGGCTTGGTTCATGCTCGGGCCCTCTCCAGCACCACCGCTCCGCCCTGTCCGCCACCGATGCAGAGGGTCGCGAGTCCGAGTTCGCCGTCGCTGACCGAAAGTTCGATCGCGGTGGTCAGCAAGAGGCGCGCGCCCGTCGCCCCGACGGGGTGGCCGAGCGCGATCGCGCCGCCGTTCTTGTTCAGGCGCGCAGGATCGATTTCGCCGAGCGCGCTCGAGCGGCCGAGGTGTTTGGCGGCGAACGCCGCGCTCGCGAACGCGGCCTGGCAGGACAGTACCTGGGCCGCGAAGGCCTCGTTGATCTCGATGGCATCCATGTTCGCGACGGTCGCGCCGGCCTGTTCGAGAGCGATCGCACTCGCGAAGACCGGTCCAAGGCCCATGCGCGACGGATCGAGCCCGGCCCAGGCCCACGAACGGATATTGGCGAGCGGCGCCAGGCCGAGTTCGCGCGCGCGCTCGGGCGTCGTGATCAGGAGCGCCGTCGCGCCATCGCTGATGCCGCAGGAATTGCCGACGGTCACCGTGCCGTCGGGCTTTTCGAAATAGGCCTTCAATTTCGCCAGACCTTCCATGCTCTGACCGTCGCGGATGCCGTCGTCGTGAACGATCGACGGCTCGCCGTCCTTCGCGCCGAGCGCCAAGTGCGGGACGATCTCGCGCGCGAGCCGACCGCTGTCGCGAGCGCGCGCGGCTCGCGCGTGGCTGGTCAGCGAGAATCGATCGGCGTCCTCGCGCGTGACGCCGAAGTCGCGCGCCAGAAGTTCGGCGGTGCGGCCCATGATCATGCCGCTGACCGGATCGGTCAGACCTTCCAGCAAGGCGACGCGCGGCTTGAGGAAACTCGGGCGAAACGTCGTTAGCGCTCCCACGCGTTCGCCGACCGAGCGCGCGCGCGAGAGGCGCTCGAACAGCCCGGTCATCTGCGGCCCGAAGGTCAGCGGATACTGGCTCATGACCTCGACGCCGACGCACAGGAAAAGGTCGCCGCGTCCGGCTTCGATCAGCGTGCAAGCGCTGGTGACCGCATCCATTCCGCTGGCGCAGTTGCGGCCGATGGTGCGCGCCGGAACGCTCTGCGGAACGCCCGCGCGCAGCGCGAGCACGCGGCCGACGTTGGCCTGATCCTGCGGCGGACCGACGCAGCCGACGATGACTTCGTCGATCGAGTCGGTGGGCACGCCGCTCTGCGCCAGAAGTTCGCGCGCCGCGACGGCACCGAGGTGCGCCGCGTCCTCGCGTTTGTACACACCGCCCGCGCGCACCTGCGGCAGGCGCAGACCCGCCGCGATCACGCAGCGCGGACGCGGCGCGCGGACGTGAAAGGTCGGAACCGCGAGCGGCTCGGGCGTAGGCGCTGCAGCGGCCTTGCCCTCGGATCTCGGCTGCGCAGGTGGGTGCGCCGACGGCTGTTCCGGTTCGGGGCTGCGCGGGGCGGACTTGCCGCCGTCGAGGTCACTTGGGACGAAGATCAAGGTAGCGCTTCTCCTTCATCTCGTTCTCCATGCCGAGATAACCGAGCATTTCACTGAGCGAAAAGGCCTGCACGCGATTGGGCACGACTTCGGTCGCCAGGTGGATCAGGCGTTTGAGCTCACGAATCGTCGCTTCGACATCGGCGCCCTGGCGCGGCGCGAAACGCACGTCGAGTTCGTCGAGTTCGAGCGGGTCGTTGTGCTTCTTGCTGATCACGACCTGCCACTCCTCGATGTCGCGCATCTGCATCAATACGCTGCCCATCGAGGACAGATCGACCAGCGTGCCCTTGACTTTGGTCAGGTTGAGCGCGTGCTGTTCGCTGACGCGGCGCAGTTCGCTCGCGATGCGCGGGATCGTTCGTCCGCAGTGGGGGCAGGGCGCGCTCGTGATCCCGCCGACGCACAAATCGCCCGTGCGATAGCGCAGCACGCAGGTGCCGTGACCGGTCAGACCCGTGTAGACGAGTTCGCCGTCGCTGTTCTCGGGCAGCACCTTGCCGGTGTGCGGGTCGATCACTTCGAAAACGCCGAGATCGGGGAAGACGTGGTATCCGCTGGAAACGTCGTAGGCGGTCGGGCACTCCGCGAAGGCCATGCGCGATTCGGTGAAGCCGTAGGTGCCGAGGATCGTGATCTCGCCCGCGCCGCAAGCGCGCAGCGCCTCGTTCATCTTGTGCTTCAGGCCGGGCGGAACTTTTTCAGCGCCGAGCACGATGGTCTTGACCTTGGACAGGTTGCGCTTCTCTTCGGCGGCCTGGCGCAGCATGTGATAGAGGAAGCCCGGCGTGCCGACGATCGCGGTCGCGCCGATGCGCTCGGCCAGGCGGATGTTGCCGTCGGTGCCCATGACCTTGCCGCCGCCCGAGGGCACGACCATGCGGCCGGTCGTGAAGCCGCCGATGGTCAGCGCCCAGAAGGCCAAGTGCGGCGCGAAGGGGAACAGATTGGCGATGCGCTCCTGACTGGAATTGATCTTGGCGATGTCGAACATGCGCGCGATCGCTTCGCCGAGCACTTCGAGGTCGTGCGGCGTGTAGGCGAAGGCGACCGGATCGCTGGAACGGCCGGTGGTGAAGGTCAAAAAATTCGGAGTGTAGTCGTAGGTCAGGATCTCCTTGGCCCGTTCGCCGCCCGCGAGCAGCGCCAGCTTGCGCGTCAGTGGCCAGTGCTTCTTGATCAGCTGCGGCGTCGGCGTGAGGATGAAGTCGAAGCGATGCTCGGGATCGGTCTGGGCCTTGAGCAGATCCTGCTTGGTCGTGAAGGGAAGACGCGCCAGGTCGTCGACGCCGCGAATCTGGGCCGGATTCACACCGGCTTCGTCGAAGACACGCCGGTACCAGGCCGAGAACGGATAGAGCTCCTCGCGCACGTGCCGCACGAGCGCCTGGTCCTGGAGCTCGCGCAGCTGTGCGGCCGAAGCATGGGCCAGATTGGTCCACAGGGTCTTGTCTCTCATGCTCGGGCGCGGCCTGCGACAATCGTCATGGCAACAAGGTGCGGATCGGAGCTCCCTAGCTCAAGCCCGCAGTGGCGAATCGGACCGTACGGACCCAGGCATGCTTTTTCCCTAAGTCGCGCGGCTTCCTGGATTCGGGAGGACTGCGGCCCCCGACTCTGGGGTGGCCGGACTCCGGCGCCGATGAGGTAGGTTCTCAAGGCATGCCGATCGAACGACCAGTCAGCGATCCCGCGGGGTTCGTCAACCATCGCCGTCCGCGCACCGTGCTCGTGCTCGGCGGCGGCGGCATGCGCGGCATGGCCCATGTCGGCGTGCTGCGCGCGATCGAGACCTTGGGTCTTCAGTACGACGCGATCATTGGCACCAGCATCGGCAGCCTGGTCGGCGCCATGGCCGCCGGCGGATTTTCCGTCGAGCGCATGGAGGAGATCATCCTCGGCCTGCACCGCGAGGACTACTTCCGCCTGAACGTGGTCAAGTTCCTGCTCAAGGGCATTCGCGCTCCGAGCATGTACCGCGGCGACCTTTTCCGTCAGAGGCTGGTCGAGATACTGCCCGACGTCTCTTTCGATCGCATGCGCGTTCCCTTCTTCTGCAACGCCGTGCGCCTCGAGAACGGCGGCAGCGTGTTCTGGGGGTCGCCCGGATTCGATTCGATTTCGTTGGTCGACGCGGTCTACAGCTCGTGCGCTCTGCCGGCGATCTTCGAGCCCTACGAGCGCGACGGCTGGCACTACATGGACGGCGGCATCGTCGACCCCGTGCACTTGCGCTTCGCCAAGACGCTCAGGCCTGAACACGTGATCGCCGTCGACCTGTCGATCAAGTCCACCTACCGCGCGCCCAACTACAAGAGCCGCGTCGCGAGCACGATGTTCCGCGCCTTCGAGATCGCCGAGGAGGTGATCGTCGAGCAGTCGTTGCACATGCA
>JANMRV010000801.1:0-2501 GCA_031388685.1 Planctomycetota bacterium | reverse complement strand
CGGCCACTCGAGCGAGCCTGCTCGACCGTCCCAGGTTCCCTTGACGTTCAAGAATTGGCCGCGCCAAGCGCACACCAGGCGCGAGTTCTCCATGTCGAAGGCGTAGTGCACGAACTGCGGACTGCCCACGGCGAGAACGCGCGCGCTCGCACCGCGCAGGAACACGCCGCATAGGATCGCGTCGGTCTCCGGCACCAGCTCGTACTCCGCGTCGGCGGCGATCAGCCCCGGTGGCATCGGCATGGCGCGTCCGAGCGCAAGGTAGTTGAGGATCGCCTCGACTTGTTTCTTCGGATCGCCGTCCAGCATCGTGCGGGCCGAGCTGACGCCGTCGCGGTCCCAGAAAATCGGCATGCGCGTGTTCATGCCGAGCGATTGCGGATCGAGCAGCAATTGGCGCACCCACGCGGGCTTGATGCGCTCTTTGACGTGCGTGAGGTCGACCGCCGGAATGCCGAGCGACTTCACGCCGTTGAAAACGTGGCACTGGATGCAGCCCAGACCGCCCGTGCCGGCGAGCCTGCGGCCCAATTCTGCTTGATCGAGCGCGACCGGCGGCTCCGGCGCGGCCGTCTCGTGCTCGTCGACTTGCTCGAGCAGCGCTGCGAGGCCCGCGACGTTCGCCGCGCCGAACAGCGGCATGCGCGTCGCCAGATAGGGACGTTCGCTCGTTCCTTCGGTCAGCACGCGCGTCATCCACTTCGCGTAGAGCTTGCGGCCCGCGCCGTCGAGCCGCGGCGGCAGACGGCCTTCGTTGCCCAGGTCGACGGCGACGAGTTCGCGGAAGTGCTGGCGCTTGCTTTCGTCGGGGCCGCCCACGCCATCGCGCGCGTGGCAGTTCAGGCAAGCGAAGCGTTCGAACTTGTGCGCCAGGATCTCTGCGGGCGCGCGTGTCGCAAAGAGCGCTGCCGGATCGCGCAGCAGCCCGCTCAAGTTCGCGCGCTGCTCTGCATCGAGCGCGAAACTCGGCGCCGCCGCGCTTTTCGCCGGCGCAAGGCAGCCGCGCTGGTTGTGTCCCGCGAGGGCCGAGAAGGCCGGCGCCCGCGGCGCATGCGATGTCATCCCGTCGAGCGTGTGGCAGGCCGCACAGCCGAGTTCACCAAAGGCTCGACGGCCGCGTTCGACCGCGCTCGAATCCGCCGCACGCGCCGGCGCAATCGAATCGAAACTGACGTCCCAGTGCTTCAGCACCTTGGCCGGCAGGATCTCCATGCTGCCCTCGGGCGCTTGCCAACTGACCGAAAGTTCCTCCCCCCCGCCCGCTTCGAACATCGACACGTTGAGCGCATGCAAGCCGCGTTCGAGCCACAATCCGCCCGTGCGCTCCTGCGGGGGACGCACACCGTCGTTGTCGACCACGAGCTTGCCGTCGATGTAGAGCACCGAACCGTCGTCGGAACGCGTGGAAAACTCGTAGCGTCCGGCCTTCGCGATTTCGAGCAAGCCGCTCCAACGAACCGCGAAGTCGTTCTCGCGGTGTTCGGGCAGTTGCGAGAGATCCTCGATGGTCCCGCTGGAGACTCGCGTGAGCGCGCTGAAATCGCCCGCGGCGCTCGCGCATTTGCCTTCGAAGTACTCGCTGCGCAGGCCCGGCGCCAGACCTCCGGTACGTGCTTCCCCGCGCAGCAGGTAGACCGCGATTGCGCGCGCTTCTTCGTCCGAGAGTTTGAGCGAGGGCATGCGCCCCGCAGGCCGCGCGGCCAGCGGATCGACGAGAAAGTGCGCCAGCGCGTCGACGCTTGTAGTCTTGTCAAGCGCACCGAGATCAGGGCTCGCGATCGGCGCGAAGGCTTCGCTCGCCGGAAAGAGCCAGATCGGATCGCCAAGGTCTTCGGCGCTTTCCTGCGCCGTGTGACAAGCGACGCAGCCGACCGTATGGAAAAGTTGGCGGCCTCGTTCGAGCGTTGAGATGTCGACCTCGATGCGCGGCGACTGCAGCGGGCCGCCCAGCGTGGACAAGAACTGCGCCAGGTCCCCCGCCGTGGCGTCGCGCCGTGTCGGATCGAGCCCGCCAAGCAGATCGGGCATCGCCGTGCCGGGCTTTTGGGTGTTCGGTGAGAGGATCCAGCGTCGCAATGCGTCCGCTGATTTGCGCGCGCCGATGCGCGCCAGATCCGGCGCCGCCTCGGGTCGCAGGAACTCTGGCGCGTTCGCATCGGCCACGTGACAGGCCATGCACTGCATGCGCGCGATCAGCGCCTCGGAGCGGCCGCGAGCCGCCGCATCCAGTGGGCCGGCGTCCTGAAAGACTTCAGGCGCGCCTGAACTCGAGCACGCGGAAAAAATGGTCGGAAGGCAGACGACAGCCCAGCGGCTGAGATTCAGGCGGAACAACATGGGCCGCAAGGTAGCGACTTGTCGCCTGCGATGCGGCAGCGATCTTGCCGCTTCACGAAATCGCTTCCAGCGGGAGTGCGGAATTCGTCCCGTGGCGTTGACGCCAATCGGCGCCAACCGCCGGCGGACGGCGCGAAATCAGTTGAGCGGGATCGTGAACGGGG
>JANMRV010000787.1:0-15763 GCA_031388685.1 Planctomycetota bacterium | reverse complement strand
ACGAAGCTCCCGCCGCCACTCGCAACCTTGATGGTCATCTGGACATTTCCATCGGTGATTCCGGCACCGCGGAGAGCGCCGATGAGCAATTGGCGATCGAACTTCAGTTTCAACCCGGACTCGGCTCCGTGAGTTCCCTGTTCGTGTCCGTTGCGGTGGCCACGGTGCGACGGCTCAAGAACCTGATCGCAGCTCCAACCAGGCTCATACCCGTACACAAGGGTCGCAGGAATTGGCGATCCTCCGGGCACGCAGATCGTGATGTCCTGCGCATTCAGCGCGAGGAGCAGATTGGCGCTCTGGCCCACGATCTTCGCCGTCACGGACTGGCTACCACCCTTCGACTTCAGCTCGAGCGTCTCGGGCTCGATCCTCACGTCTAGATTGTCGACCGTCACGTGGATGGTGCTGGTCGATGCGTTTCCGGCCAGATCGGTGGCGATGAGCGTGATCGCCATGTCTCCATCGAGCCGATCGCGCGTATCGAAGGTCATCTGGTAGGGAGGAACAGTCATCACAGGCGAGGCCACGCCGTCCACAACGATCTGCACGCTAGCGAGGTTCGGATCCTCCGCGGTCGCGAGGACAGTAAGCATGCAACGGACATCCGCCCCATCAGCGGGCGAACTGATCGCCCTGGCCGGTGCAGTGTTGTCGACGTGCACAGTGACCGCGACCGTCGTCTCGTTGCCCGCCTTGTCGCGTGCCCTCACTTCGAACTCCATGTCACCGTCGAAGCCCCCCGACGCTGCCAAGGTATCGACCTCACTCGAAACCGAATCGGATCCCACTGGAGTCATGTACGTACGCGATCCGTCCGTGGTCGGCGCCACATCCGCCGCCGTCATCGTGATGGCGACCAGGCCTGAACCGACGTCCGACGCGGCCGCATCGAAGCCGGTGATCCCCGATACCCATTCCAAGTCGAGCGGGTTCGAAAGGGTCACGATCGGAGCCGTGTTGTCGACGTAGACGAAGATCGATGTCGTTGCCACGTTTCCACACGTGTCCGCCGCGTCCACGCGCAACTGATGCAATCCGTCAGCGAGCATGGTCGTGTCGACCTGATACAAGTCCGACTGAGGCAAGGCCACGTCGTCGACGAAGTACGCCGTGGACGCGACTGCGCCCGGCAGCACGTCGCTTGCCGTCGCGTGGAATTCAATCGTTCCGCGCAAGCAGGCATTCGAGTCGGGCGACGTGATCGCCACGCTCGGCAGGATCGTGTCGAGCGTTACGGCGATCGTGTCGGTTGCAGCATGGGCCGGACCGTGCGCCGTCACCTGAATGACGTTCACACCCTCAGCGAGAGTGAAAGTACCCGTGAGCGTGCCGCCACCTGCGGGCAGCGAACCCGTCAACGCGCCCGTGACGTTCGACTCATTCGCGTCATCGATGTCCGCAATGAGCGGAATCTCCGCTGGCGAACCGTAGTTGTAACAAGCTCCGTTGAGCGGGCTGGTGATCTCGACGACCGGTGCCGTCGAATCAAGGATTACGTGGCGGGTCACAGTCGTCGTATTGCCTCCCGCGTCGGTGGCTTCGACTGCGATCGAGTTGACCCCTTCGTGCCACAGGGCGATCGAACCCGTCAGCATGATCGTCGAAACGCCGTAGCGGTCGCCTCCTGGCACCTGGGACGAGGCGATGTAGGTTCCATCGATCGACACGCCCGTGAGCGTCTGGTCCGTAACCGTGATGCCGAAACTTGGAATCGGCGTGCTCACGATCGTGCCTTCGGCCGGCGAGATCTCGATCGCGGGCGCTGCCGTGTCGCGGAAGACGTTGATCGAGAAAGAGACCGCAGGGTTCGCCGCATCGCTCGCCGAGACGGTGATGACGTTCAGTCCCTCGAGCGCGAGCGGCACTGATCCTGCAACCGTGTTCGAGCCGGAGGCAAGCGTGGCGGCCAGTCCGGCTGGAGTCGACGTGACGGTGGAAGCACTGTCGTCGGTCACAGCCGCACTCACGGTTACGGACGTAGCGCCCGTTACGGAACCATCGAGTGGGTCAGTGATCATCACCGTAGGAGGTGCATTTGCAGCCACCGATTGGGTCACTTCGGGACTGATGTCGAGCCTGAACTGATTGGCCAAGGCGAATGTAGGATCGATCCTGAATATCGGATCCATCACTGCAAATGCATCTCCGGACAATCCAAAGCCCACACCAGCAATAACTTCAGCTCTAAGCGATACGATGCAGGGCTGATTTGGCCGAACGTATATTGTGACCGTTTGGAACACGCCACCCAGAGCGGCCACCGCGCGCATGACTTGGCCGCTCTGAGAAACCTCCAAGAGGCCTACAGCGCTCATCGCCGGGTCAGCTTGGTATTCCCCAGCGTAGGTCACATTCATCGGAACGTACTGCACGGGCGCGCTCGGCGCGGTCCCAATGTATTGGACGGCGAAGGTGTATGAAGCCGTCGCGGTCGCTCTCAGGATGGTGCCAGGGAAGCTGAACTGCCAACCCTCTCCAGGAGGTAGGGTACCGATCGAGCGATGGAACACAGCATGCACATTGGGCCCGCCTGGCGACGAGATTGCGCTGCCGAACATTTGCCACTCAAGGCCGTCGTACTCCATGATGCCAAAATACGGGGGGATGGAGTTCGGGATCCAGCGGTGCACCGGGATCACGCCGCTGTTGTCCAGGTCAAACGAGGCTCCGCCAGACGTTGAGCCACCGCCGGACGCTCCCCATGTTGAGACCGAGGCGCCATACGAACCTGCCGCCACCTGTCCGCGCGCGAACCCAGCCAACAGCACCAAGGCCACGACGACCCTTGGCAACTCCCTCATCCTCACTGCCGGGATCCCCAAGAACGCCAAGAGAGTGAAGCCCCATAGGCGAGATGCCCGTGCACGGAAACTGGTCATGGTGGGGGGCAACGTCGGTCGCGATTGAGTAGGCATGGGATTTGGCCAAGTGGCCATGAGACGACTCGCAGGACATCCGCCGATGTTCTTGGACGATTCCAAGCACCGGCGGCGACCGTAACGCGATGAACTCACGCACGGTGGACAACGAAGGCATGCGAAATTCGGCCAGCTGACGCGCACGGCGTGTTGGTGCCAATTGGTCGATGCGCACTGAGTCCACCTCGGCAGTTTCCGCCGAGGCGATGGACTCCGGGCCGGACCTGGATCCGCCACGTTTCCCCGAGGCATTGTGAACACCGATCGCGAACTAGCCGGCATCCGCTCCTCGCGTTAGCGCGGCGGGATCAGTTGGAGGTTGCGGTACGCGATGAAATCGCCCCAAGTGGGCAAAGGAATCCGAGGAAATTCTACGCGATTTCATTGTTTCCCGTCTGCGCACATCGATACGCACGATGGCCCAGGTAGCGGCTGCGGGCCGACCCGAATATGCTGCCCTACGGTTCTGAACCATCCGCGATCCCCCGGAGGCCACATGAACGCCGAAGTCAACTCGATCCTCCAGAGCCCTGCGACCGAACGCGGTTCGATCCCCACTGACGAGATTCTCGCCAAGGTTTACGACGAACTGCGCGCGCTCGCTTCCTATCACATGGAGCACGAGCGCCCAGGCCACACGCTCCCGCCAACCGCGGTCGTGCACGAGGTCTATCTACGGCTCGCGAAACAAGACAAGTCGACCTGGACGAATCGCGCGCAGTTCCTCTCCATCGCCAGTTGCATGATCCGGCGCGTGCTCGTCGACCACGCGCGCGTGCGCGACGCGAAGAAACGCGGTAGTGGAGCGCGCGTGCAACTGAACGACTTTGAACCCGTCGAGTCGGCTCCCGATTTCGACATCGCCAGCCTGGACGAAGCCTTGCACGACCTCGCGGCGCTCGACGAGCGACAAGCGAAAGTCGTCGAGCTGCGCCACTTCGGCGGACTCAGCATCGAGGAAACGGCCGAAGTGCTCGGCGTCTCGGCGGGAACGGTCAAAGGCGAGTGGCGCTTGGCGCGCGCGTGGCTCGCTACGCGACTGGAATGAATGACGCGGCGGATCCAATGCCCCCGGAAAGCGCCGCTCTCGCGTCATTGGGCGAGACGGCCATGGATCGAGCACGCCACACGCGAATCTCGGAGCTCTTCGCTCGCGTCTGCGACCTTCCGCCGGAGGAACAATTAGAGGTTCTTCAGGGGGCCTGCGCCGACGACCCGTCATTAGTGACGGATGTGCTCCAACTCCTCGGGGCCGAGATCAAGCCCACTCTGCGCACACCCGCGCTCGGGGCCGGTTTCAGCCTGACGGGTTCGGCCAAGGTCGCCGACAATGGCGATGGCCCCATGCGCGACAAATTCTCAGGCGCGCGCCGCTTCGGGCCTTACAAGGTGCGCCGCTGCATCAGTGTCGGCGGCATGGCGATCGTCTACGAGGCGGAGCAGGAGAATCCGAAACGCATCGTGGCGCTCAAGGTGCTGCGCGGCGGAGTGATGTCGCGCTCGGCGCAGAGACGTTTTCACCTCGAAACGGAACTGCTCGGGCGGCTCCAGCATCCAGGGATCGCTCGGATTTACGACGCGGGCATGCACCGCGATCCGGAAGGTCCGGCGACCGATCCGGGACTGCCCTACTTCGCGATGGAATTCGTCCAGGGCGCGTTCATCACGGATTACGCGACCGAGCACGGACTCGATATGCGCGCGCGGATGGAACTCCTCGCCAAGGTGTGCGACGCAGTCCAGCACGCGCACCAGCACGGCATCATCCATCGCGACCTCAAGCCGGCGAACATCCTGGTGGACGAGCTGGGCCAGCCGCGTGTGCTCGATTTCGGCATCGCGCGCGCGACGAACAAGGATCTCAGAGGGACCTCGCTGCATACCGAGGCGGGGCAATTGATCGGGACGCTTCCGTACATGAGTCCCGAGCAGGTGCTCGGCGATCCGAACGAGGTCGACACGCGCTCGGATGTGTACGCGCTCGGACTATTGCTCTTCGAGTTGCTCAGCGGCCGTCTGCCTTACGCCGTGCTGGATACGCCGATCCCGGAGGCGGCGCGGATCATCCGTGAAGAAGAACCGGCGTCGCTGGCCACAGTGAATCGAGCACTGCGCGGCGACCCGGCGACGATCGCGGCCCGGGCGCTCGAGAAGGACAAGGCGCGCCGATACCAATCGGCCGCTCAACTAGGCGCGGACATCCGCCACTTCCTCGCGCACGAGCCGATCATGGCCCGGCCGGCGAGTACGCTGTATCAGCTCGGGAAAATGGCGCGGCGCAATCGAGCAGCTGTCGTCGCGCTCGCCGTCGTCGTTCTGACGCTGGCCGCTGCGGCGATCGTGAGCACCTGGATGGCCTACGAGGCGCAAGACGCGAAGGAAAGAGCGGTCGCGGCACTCGCGGAGTCCGAAGGTACGAGCGGCTACATGCTCGATCTCTTCATGGAGAGTCCGGACAAGCCGACGATCAGCCGCGTGGATCTGCTGGAACGGGCTGAACGCCGGCTGATCGAAAACCCGCTCGAGAATCCGCGCGTCGAAGCCAACGTCCACGAATACATCGGGCACGGCTGGCACAAGCTCAATTATCGGGACAACGCCGAACCCCATCTGCAACGAGCGCTCGAGATTCGCCGCGGCCTTGGCGTGCGCGATGCGGACATGGCCGAGTGCCTGATGCTGATGGCGGTGCAGCGACTGTCGCAGGGCCGGATCCCCGAGGGGCAGGACGCCTTGCGGGAAGTGCTCGCGATCCGACGGGAGCTGTTCGGCCTCGATCACCTGGCCGGCGAGCACAACGGCGAATTGATGTACTGGACGCTCCTGTATGTTCCCGACGAGCCCGAAGCTCGGCAGGAACTCGCGCGGCGGAAGGCGCTGCGCGAGCAAGCCCCCCTGGCGCCGTCTGGCTCGACGAGCGCCCCGATCGTGCTCATCGACGAGTTCGACGGGAATGTGCTCGATCCTGGCTGGTCGCTCCAGTTCATGAACTGCGTCGACTGGCCCCATTCGATCGCAAATTCACGATTGACGGTCAGCGACATCGCGCCCTCGAGAGGACCGGCCACGCCGGAGGAAAGCACGACCTCCTGGGTGCGCCTCTCTCGCCCTCTCGAGCAGCCACTGGGCGATTTCCGCATCGATTCCCATGTCGGCTGGGATTCCGAGGATCAACGCGGAGCGCTTCAATACCTCGTCCTCTATGCCTTCGGCCCCGCGTCGATCCTGATCTCGTCGGTGCAGTACGGCGACGACTGGCTGCAGTTCGGCGGCGCCCGCAAGGCGACCATCGGCCGGTACGGAGCCGCAGCTCGACACGTCAATTCGGGTCAGGACACGCTGCCCGACCGCGGCGAAGCCGACGTGGCGATCGAGCGCGTCGGAGAGCTCGTCACGATCTACTGGGACGGCCGCGAGTTGATGCGCGGCCTTTCGTCGGACCCGCTCGCCACGATCGCCATCAGTTTCTCGTGGACCGCGCACTCGGGGCCCGACGGGAAGTCCTCCTTCGGAAGCGAGTGGGTCGATTCGATTCGTGTGAGTGGCACGCCGAGTTCAGTGGGCAAGTAATCGCCGGTCCTCAGAGCATCGACACGGGATCGACGTCGATCGAAATGCGCAGGCGCGCCTCGGCGGCGGCAAATTTGCGCAGCTGGACGAGCGTCGCGGCGAGCGGCGCGGCGGCGGAGCCGGACTTCAAGAGCACGTGATAACGATGGCGCTTGTGCGCCATGGCGATCGGCGCGGGCGCGGGACCCAGCACGACGATTCCGGCGCGATCGAATTCCGATTGCAGCGTTTCGACCATGCGCACCGCAGAAGATTGCACGCGATCCAATTCTTCGTCCTCGAGCACGACGCGCACCAGTCTGGAGTGCGGCGGATAACCGAGTTCCGCGCGCAGTTCGTCTTCGACCAGAGCAAAACCATTGAAGTCGTGTTTCGCCGCGCGTTGGATCGCGGGATGCTCGGGGCTGAGCGTCTGTACGATGATCCGACCGGGGATTGCGCCACGGCCGGCGCGGCCGGCAACCTGCGCGATCAACTGAAAGGTGCGTTCGGCGGCGCGGAAATCCGGCAAGTGCAATCCCGCATCGGCGCTGACCACGCCTACCAAGGTGACGCGCGGGAAGTCCAAGCCCTTCGCGATCATCTGCGTGCCGACGAGAATGTCGATCTCGCCGCGGCCAAAGGCGGACAGCGCGTTTTCATAGTCTTCGCGGCGGCGCATCGTGTCGGAATCCATTCGCAGCACGCGCGCGGTCGGCACGAGTGCTTTGATCTCGTCCTCGATGCGCTCGCTGCCCGCGCCGAGGTAGCGCAGGTCCATCGCGTTGCAATAGGGACACACGCGCGGCCGCGCGCTTTCTTCGCAGCACGAATGGCAGACCAGACGCGCGATGCGCTGGTGCCAGGTCAGGCTGACGTCGCAATTCTTGCAGCGCAGCGTCTCCTTGCAACCGGCGCACCAGAGAACAGGCGCGAAGCCGCGGCGATTCTGGAACAGGATCGACTGCTCCTTGTTGGCGAGACCTTCGATCACCAGATGCTTCAGGCGTGCTGAGAACAAGCGCGAACCGCGCGCGCCTTCGTTGCGCAAGTCTACGATCTCGACTTGCGGCATGGCGCGCAGGCCGACGCGCGTACGCAAGTGCAAGTGGCGATAGATGCCCTTGTGTGCGCGGTGCCAACTCTCGAGCGACGGAGTCGCTGAGCCCAACACACACACAGCTCCCGCGGCGCGCGCGACTTCGACGGCGACTTCGCGCGCGTGGTAGCGCGGCACGCTGCCTTGTTTGAACGACGGTTCGTGTTCTTCGTCGACGACAACCACGCCGAGGTTCGGCACGGGCGCGAAAATTGCCGAGCGCGCGCCGACCACCACGCGCGCTTCGCCACGGCGCAGGCGCTGCCACATCCACAGGCGCTGCGCGTCGCTCATCTTGCTGTGCAACACGGCGACGTTGCGCAGGCGCGCGCGGAACCAGCCGACAGTCTGGGGCGTCAGCGCGATTTCGGGCACCAGGACGATCGCGCCGCGGCCCAGTTCGAGCGCGCGTTCGATCGCGGCGAGGTAGACCTCGGTCTTGCCGGATCCCGTGACCCCTTCGAGCAGATACGTCGCGTGTTCGCGCCGCTCCAAGCTCGCGCTCATCGCGTCCACTGCCACGCGCTGCTCAGGCGAAAGCGCGGCGGGCCGCGGCCTGTCGCTCGAAGCCGTTTCATACTCGTCCGCGTCGCTCTCGACCCACTCGATCACGGCCAGATCGCGCGCCACCAGCGACTTCGCGGGCGCATCGGAGAGATTCATGCGCTTCAACAAATCGCTCAGCTCGGTCGGCGTGCCCAGTTCGAGCAGGGTGCGCAACAATCGATGCTGTTTCTCGTGCGTGCGATCGAGTTCCGCGAGCACTTCGGCCGGCACCGGTCCGACGGCGCGGATCATGCGCGTCTTGCGGCGCGCGCCCTCGCGCTTGAGCGCGGCGGGCAACGCGGCGTGCAACGCTTCGCCGAACGAGCACGCGTAGCGCTCCGCGATCCAGCGCGTCAGCGCAACGAGTTCCGGGCTGACCAGCGGCACTGGATCGAGCACGCGCGCCACATCGCGCAGGCGCTTGGGGTGCAGATCCGATTCGCTGGAAAGTCCGGTGACCACGCCGACCTCGCGTCCGGTTCCAAACGGCACGGCCACGCGCACGCCGAGTTGCAGCGCGGCTTCCAGCGCCGGCGGGACGCGGTACGTGAACTCGCAGTCGATCGGCCGGTTGAGCGCGACCTGAGCAAAGGTTCCGCGCGCCAGGATCCGCGGCTCCTCGGCGGGTCGAACTCGCGATTTCGGCGCCGGCGTTGGAGTCACGACCTTGACGGGCTCGCGCCCGAAAAGGGTCAACTCACCGCCCGAAGAATTCTTGCCGCGCGCCATCGGCGCATTCTACGCGCAGGCGCAAGGCGTCGCGCGGCAGCGCGGACAGCCCTTCGCGTACTTCTTTTCGATCGCCGCCTCGAGGCTCACGCCGGACATCGAGGCCAATGTGGAGAGCCAGGCAAACACGTCGGCGAATTCGCCTTCGAGTTCGGCTTTGTTGTTGCGCCGCAGCGCACGGGTCAGCTCGCCGACCTCTTCGCAAAACCACATGTGCGTCCCGGCGAGTCCGCGACTCGAGTCGCGGGCCAGGTAGATGCGTTCGATCAGCTCTTGGAATTCTTGGACTTGCATGCAGTTTCCGCCGCGCGCTCAGACCCGGCGCGAAGTCAGGATCGAGATGTCGCGCTCCAGCGCCGTGCCGTCCGCGTAACTCTCCAGCACGCTGCGCAAGCGATCGAGGAACTCGTCGCTCGAGCGCGCGCCATGGCGCTGCACCTGCGCGTAGAGATTCTTTTCGCCGAACTCCTTGCCTTCGGAGTTCACCAAGACGGCGGGCCCGGAGTTGAAAATCGTCAGCCGATCGCCGGGTTCCAGTTTCAGTTCTGCGAGCTCCAGGCGGCTCTCGAAAATCGGGCCCTTGTCGAAACCGAGCGCGATGCCCTCGGGCTGCACCAGCGTTACCTTGCCGGTCGCGGCGACGAAGTGCAGCAGCGGGATCTTGTGCCCTGCGCAGGCGATGCGCACGACGTGCGTCTTGGGATCGAGCAGCACGTAGAGCGCCGACACGTACATGCCCCGTCGCACGTCGCGGGCCAGTTCGCGGTTGACGTGGAACAGAGCCTCGCGCAAATCGTCCCGGCCGGTCAGCTCCGCGCGCAGATAGGCGCGTGCCGTCGCGCCGACCAACGTCCCGGGCAGCCCACGGCCGCTGACGTCGCAGACCAAGAGCCCCACTTGGCCACCCGGCGTCGAAATGAAATCATGGAAGTCACCGCCCAGGTTCGCCGCCGACATGCCCAGCGCCGCAAATTCGTAGCCGGCGTGCCCGGGCGTCGCATTCGGGCGCAAGGATTCGCGCACTTCTGAAACCAGCGCAATTTCACGCTCACGGACCGACAGTTCCAATTTGGCTTCCTGCGCGGCCGAAAGGTCGGCCGCCATGCGGTCGATCGATCGCGCGAGCACGTTGACCTCGTGCACACCGCGCGCGCGCGTCGTGTGCGCGAGATCGCCCGTGGCGATGTGCCGCACGTCGTCGGCGATGGCCACGATCGGCCGCGAGGCCTGCGAGGCGACGACCACGGAGACCAGGGCTCCGACGCCGATCGCGGCCACGATGATCGCGATGATCACGCCGAGCAGTTCGTTCTCGGCCTCGACCGTCGAAAACGGGGTGAGCAAGTCGAAGTCGGACGCGCGCTCACCGGTCGAGTAGCGCAGCAGACTGGCCTTGGCCTTCGTGGATCCGATTTCGATCGGGATGCGCTTGATCTCGGCGTCGTAGGCAATCGCGGGCTCGCCTTCGACCTGGCGCCAGGGCAGACTGAGTTCCAGATCGGCCTTCTGCGTGGTGCGCGTGCCCCACATCGTCTTCAGCTCGTTGCGCAACTTCGTGAAATCGGCCTTGCCCGGGTAATTGGTGGCGACGAATTTCTCGACCGATTCCAAGAGCGCGCGCTCGATTTCCAGGCGCTTCAATTCCGAGTCGATCTTCTGGTTCGCGCCGGTCATCCGCACGGCATCGACCAGCGCGTTCGCCTGCACCGAGGCCGTGACTTTCGCGGCGCTGGAGTACAACGCGACACCCGCCGCGGTCATGACCGCGGTCAGCGCGAGGGTCATCGACAGCGTGAAGCGCGTGGCCAGCGACATCGCGGTCTTCGAACCCGACAACTCCTGCTTGCGGCGGGCCATGGCTCAGCTCCCCGTGGTCCAAGGAACGTCGATCAACAAACGCGCGGGCAGCATCACGAGCACGAAACCGTAGATCCCGGCGACGACATCGTCGAGCAGGATGCCGTCGCCGCCCCCGAGGGCTTCCATCTTGCGCGCGAGCTTGGGTTTGAACACGTCGAAGAAACGGAACACGAAAAAGGCCGTGACCAACGCGACCGGCGTGGGGCCGCGCAGCCACGCTACCGTGATCAGGTAACCGATGACCTCGTCGAGCACGAAGAAACCGGGGTCCTTCTTCTTCGCGTAGCTCTCCGACCAGGGTCCGAGCGCGCGGCCGACGGCGTAAAGCAGGGCCGCGATCAAGAGCGACCACCACAGATATTGGGGCTGATCGCGCAGGAACCAGGCGATCGCGACGCCGCCAAGCGTGCCGAAGGTGCCGGGCGCGAAGGGCGAACAGCCCAGATACAAGCACGAAACGATGCCCAGCTTGAGCTTGTTCACGCGCCGCGCTCCGTCAGGATTCTGCGCGTCTTGAAGATGTACGAAAGTCCGGACCCCACCGAAGTGACCAGCGTCGCCCAGACGAAGAAATGCGCCAGGTCGATCAGGAAGTCGAATTGCCCCTCCGTCCATGGGAAGGCGTACAACCCGAGCACGACCCCGACCGCGAAGCACTGCGTGAACATCTTCACTTTGCCGAAGTTGTCGGCCGGGAACTGCGCGCCCAGGCTCTCGACGTAACCGCGGATCCCCGTGACCAAGAATTCGCGCGACAGGATCACGACCACGATCCAGGCCGGAAAAAATTCGCGCGACCAGGGCATGACTGCGAGAAAGATCATCGTGCCCAGGACCAGGACCTTGTCGACGAAGGGATCCGCGATGCGACCGAAGGCGGTGATGTGATTGCCACGGCGCGCGAGCCAGCCGTCGAGAATGTCGGAAACCGCGGTAACGATGAACAGCCAAAACGTCAGCGACATTCTCGGCCGCGACGACTCGACCAGCAGCTTGTCCGCTTCGGCGAATTGGGCCAGCACCACGAAAAGGCCGGATGCGACCACGAAGCGGGCCGCCGTGATGCGGTTGGGCCAGTAGGCGAAGATTCCCTCTTTCATGGGCGCGGGCGCAGCGACGGTTTGTTTCGCGACTCCTCGGTGAGCGCGGTGCACAACAGATTGAATTCGCCGTCGACGTCCTCGACGCGCACGCGCAGACGCTCGCCGACTTTGGCGCGCACGCCGCGCAGGCGCGCGATCAGGTCCACTTCCGGCGCGTCCATCGAGGTGCGCGCGACCGCGTAGGGCGTGCGGCCGGTCGGATGCACTTCGTCGACCAGGACTTCGATCTTTGAGCCGATCAGTTTTCGCTGCGAAGCCGCGAGCACTTCATCGCGCACCAGGAGTACGCGCTCGCGCCGCGCGATGGCCACGGCTTCGGGCACGGAATTCTCGAGTTCGAATCCCGGTGTGCCCTCTTCATGGGAATACGTGAACGCGCCCAGGCGCCCGAGCGAGTATTCGCGCACGAAAGCCGCGGCTTCGTCCGCGTCCGCTTCGGTCTCTCCGGGAAAGCCCAGGAGCAGCGTCGTGCGCAGCGTGATGCCCGGCACCTCTTCGAGCAGGCGGTCCAGCAGCCGGCGCACCTGGTCGCCGCTGCCCGCGCGTCGCATGGCGCGCAGCATCGAGGTGGCGATGTGCTGCACCGGAATGTCGAGGTACTTTTCGACCCGCGGATGCTCGCGCAAGAGGCGCGTCAGCTCCCACGGAAAACGATTGGGGTAGGCGTACATGATCCGCAGGCGGTGCTGGCCTTCGAGTTCCGCGAGCGACTCGACCAGCGCCGGAAGTTCGAGACCGATGTCGCGTCCCCAGGCCGTCGAATCCTCGGCGACGAGCACCAGTTCGCGCACGCCGGCGTCGATCAGCTCGCGCGCCTCTTCGACGAGGTCGGACGGCCGCTTCGAACGATGCGGCCCGCGGATCGAAGGGATGGCGCAGAAGCTGCAGGTGTGGTCGCAGCCATGCGAGATGCGCAGGTACGCGTAGGAACCCGGCGTGGCCAGCAAGCGCGAGCCGTCGCGTGTCGCTTCGCGCAGCCCGGGGCTCTCGAGGTAGCTCTCGATCTTGCTGCCGTCGGCCAGATTGCGGATCCGCCGCGCCAGTTCGCGGCCGTCGGAGATTTCCGCGAAAAGGTCGACGCCGGGAAAGTCCACGGCGAGCTCGCGCTTGTAGCGCTGCACCAGGCAGCCGGCGACGACCACGCGCTCGAGTTCGCCGCGTTCCTTGCGCGCCAAAAGTTCGCGAATGTTCGCGTAGGACTCCTCACGCGCCGGACCGATGAAGGAACAGGTGTTGAGCACGACCGTTCCCGCCTGCGTGGCATCGCCGCTGACCGCCAGGCCCGCTTCGGCCAGGCGCGCCAGGATCAGTTCCGAGTCGATCAGATTGCGCGCGCAGCCCAGGTGCACGAGACTGACCACCGAGGCCGGCGGCGCTGACTGGGATTTCGCCGTGCGGCGCGCGGAACTAGCTTTCTTTGCCATTCGGGTCAGTGACGACGACTCGCGTCGCGGCCCGCGGGATCCAAGGTCGGGGCGCTCAGGACGCCGCGCCAACCCTGGCCCGCCACTCCTCCGCGGTCAGCAGTATATCCCTGCGCTGACCGCCCAAGTACGGACCGATCAGACCCTGGTCCTGGAGCTGGTCGAGGACCGCGGTCGCCTGCTTGAAATCCAGGCCGTATTCGCGCTGCAGCATCGAGACGGCGACGCGCTTGTGCTTCAGGAACAGCATGCCGGAGCGATAGACGAGGTCCTCGTCCGCGGGTTTGGGCTCGGTCAGGGCTTCGGGCGCGGGTTGCGGGTCGAGCACGACCCTGCGCTCGCGCGGGGCGGGCGCGGGCGCTGATGCGGGCTTTGCCGCGGGCGCGTCGAAAAGGCTGGCCTGAACCGGTTGCAGCACGACTTCGCGCTCCTCTTTGACCGGGACCGGCGCCGGGATCACGGCGGCGACGGGCTCGGGCACGGGCGGCGCTTGGATGGGCGCGGGCTCCACGGGCCTGGCGACCGCGAGCGGTGCGACCGGCGCAGCAGCAGCCGCCTCGGCCAGTTCCCCCTCGAGTCGCTCCTCGTCGAGATCGGCCGCAGAGACCGCGAGAAAGGCTTCGTCGTCGCTGTCCAGCTCGTCTTCCTCGAGTTCCACTTCGTCGATCCTGGCCGGCGAAAGCGCGACTTCGACTTCGTCCGCGAGCTTCTCTTCGGCCTCGAATTCGTCCTCGTCCTCAGCGTCCGCGAGCATGGCTTGCGTCGCGGCGATGAACTCGTCGTCGTCGGAGACTTCTTCATCGACTTCATCCACGACGGCCGCGGCCGCGACGGCGGGCGGCGCTTCGACTTTCGCGACATGTCCGCGCAGCTCGGCGACGAGGTCCAACGGAGTTCCGTAGGCATCGACGACTTCAGCATCGCCGGGTTGCGCGTCTTTTTCCGCTTCCGCGAGTTCGGCCGCCATCGAGTCCTCGCTCTCCCAGGTCGGAGTGCGGACCTGACCCTCCGCGGGCAGGATCGGAATCGCCCGAGCGGATTCGGCTGCGGTACGTCCCTGCAACGGTTTCGCGGCCTCGCGAGCGATCTTCTCGGGAGCCTTGACCGGCTCCGCGGCCTTCAGCTCGGCGGCGAGCGGCGCGCGCGCGGTTCCGCCAGCGCCGCGGGCATCCTTGTTTCCAGCCAGATCTGCGCCAGGGCTGACTTGGGCTGGGACGTGTTTGGGTGCGCTCCAGGTGTGCACGGACCCAGTACCGCTCGCACTTGCCCCGCCCGAAGCGGCTGAGGTTGCAGCTGCACTCGCTGCGGGAACGGCGCTTGCCCCACTCGGGCTGACGATCGATGGGGCTGATCTAGGCTCATTCGTGGTCTCGATGGGACGGGCCCCAGCGGGGATGCCGCCCTCGCGACGGACGTCCGCGGGATAGGGCGACGGGGCATGATTGATGGTTGTGGCGCTGTTGCGATTCGCGGTGCGAAGCGCATTGAGGATCTCTTCGCGCTCAGCGCTCGGGAGCAAGGCGTCTGCCTCGTCCGAAGTCACCCCCAGGGGATCCTCCGTACGCGGCTTGAGCGGCGGGGCATTTCGCGCCTGTCGTCGGGCGGCTGATTCCGAAATTGTCTCGGGAGCGGGATCTTCGCCGATCAATGCGGTCGCCTTCGCAACGAGCGCGGGCGGCGCGACGCGCAGCCAGACGACCCAGGCGGGAACCAGCAGCGCGGCCAGGCCGAGCGCAACGCCGGAGAACTTGCTGCCCAGCTCGCTCATCGCGCCGCCGATCGCGTCACCGAATCCGCCGCCCAGGGCCGGCGAAAGCGCGCCTAGCAGGATCGAGAGACCCAGGCCCGTCGCGCAAAAGCCGACCGCGTCGCGGATCAGCCCACGCTCGCCGCCGAACAAGTACAGGCGCCCGCCGACGAACAGGAAGCCCAGGCAGATCCACAGGATCGGCGCGGCGCCGAAGACCTCGATGAACCCGCTCATCAGAGTCGTATAGCTGCCGGGGTTTTCTGTCGGCCCCTTCATGTACATGACCGCCGAAGTGCCCAGCAGCGCGCCGAGGGCGATCAGCGAGAGCCCACAGATGTCGTGCAAGGCGGAGTGTGCTGCGGCGGATTTCTTGGTGTCGCTCACGTTCATCCTCATGGGGTTCGCACTGGTGTTCGAATCGTGGCCGGGCCTTCGATGTCACGCATCGGAGTTCCTGGCGCCGCCCGGCAGTTCCGAGCCGTGTTGTTCTTCCCACTGCTCGAGGGTCATCAGGACCTCGCGCGCCTTGCTGCCCTTGTGGTCGGAGACGATGCCCGCCTCCCCCATCATGTCCAAGAGGCGCGAGGCGCGCGTGTAGCCGACGCCGAGCGCGCGCTGCAAAAGACTCGCGCTGCCGCGCTTGGATTTCAGGATCACGCGCACAGCGTCGTCCCACATCGGGTCGTCGAGGGCGGACTCGAAAGCCTCGCCGGCGCCCGGTTGGGCCGTGCCCGTCGTCAGTTGCTTGAGCTCTTGATTGAAGTTCTGCGCCGAGTCGGTGC
>JANMRV010000775.1:0-8145 GCA_031388685.1 Planctomycetota bacterium | reverse complement strand
CTGCCATCGAGGTTGCAACGCAGCACCGCGCCCGCCTGCGGGTACTCGATGCGCTTGCCGTCGGGCAGCGGCACGTTGAAGCCGCGATCGCCAATCGAAAAGTACAACAAACCATCGGGACCGATGCGCAATCCATGCAGGTCATGTCCGAGCAGCGCGACGTGCACACCGTAGCCCGTCGACAGTTCCGTCTCGATCTCCGCGCGGCCGTCGCCGTCGTTGTCGCGCAACTTCCAAAGACTCGGGATGCACGTGTAGAAAACGTCGCCGCGGTAGGAGAGCAGGCTTGCGCCGATGCCGGCGGCCGCGTCGTCGAATCGATCGCTGAAAATCGTCGCGCGGTCCATGATGCCGTCGCCGTTCGTGTCGGTCAGGCGGCGCACACGTTCGCAGGCGCGCTCGAAGTCCGAGAATTTCTCGCCGAGCTGCCGCTTGAAGTAGGCGATGCGATCCTCGACGGTCCGCGCCGCCAGGTCGTCGTCGTTCCAATCCATGTGCTCGCGGATGTCCGTGACACCTTTGTGGTGTCGGAAGGTCTCGCCCACGTAGATCGTCTTGCCGTCGTGGTCCAAAGCAAAGCACACCGGATTGGCGAGCAGCGGCTCGGCTGCGACCAGTTCGATCTTCCAGCCCTCGGGCAGCTTGAAGCCGGCCATCGCCTGCTCGCCTTCCTTCGATGCCGCCATGACGCGCGGCGCGAAAGGGTCCTTTGGATTTTCCTGGGCGCCAGCAATTCCGACGAAACCCACACACGCCGCCGCGATACTCGTAAGTCTGTTCATGCCTTGAAATCAGGCCAATTTCGCGCGCAGGCGCAGCAGCAGGGCCTTGGTCGCCAGGATTCCGTCCTTCTCAGAAAGCCGCGAGCCCTCGTACTCGATTCCTATCCACGAGTGAAATCCGGCCGCGAATACGATCTTCAGCATCCGCTCGTAATCGGTGCTGGTCTCGTTGCCCTGCTCGTCGAAGTCATGGCTCTTCGCGCTGACGGCCTTGGCGTACGGCATCAATTCGGCGACGCCCTGGTAACGGTCGTATTGCTTGCCGTCGCCAAGGTTGAAGTTGCCGAAATCCGGCAGCGTGCCGACGCGCGGGTGTGCGGCCTTCTTCATGACTCCCGCGAGCCAGGCACCATCCGAAGTGACGCCGCCGTGGTTCTCGACGATCACGTTGATTCCGAGCGGATCGGCGTACGTCGCGAGCTGCACGAGTCCGTCCGCCGCCTGCGCCTGATGTTCTTCGTGCGTACCGTCGCCGCTCGCGTTGACGCGGATCGTCTTGCAGCCCAGCGTCTTCGCCGCGTCGACCCAGCGTTTGTGATTCTCGACGGCCTGCGCGCGCTCTTCCTTCTTCGAGGCGCCGAGCGCGCCCTCGCCGTCGCACATGATCAAGTGATTGGTGACGCCGTTGTCCTTACAGCGCAGATTCAGCTCGGCGAGGTATTTGGCGTCGCGCGCGGAATCCTTGAAGAACGAGTTCACGTACTCGACGCAGCGAATGTCGTAGTCCTTCGCCGCGAGTACCGGGAAGTCAAGGTTCTTGATCGCACCGGACTGCAGCGCCTGGTGCAGCGACCACTCGGCGAGCGAGATCTCGAAAAGCGGCGGCTTCGGCGCCGTGGGAGCCTTTGCGCCGGCTCCAGCCGGCGCGGCCGGAGTCTGGCCGTGGGCCGCGGGCAGCATGGCCGCCATGACCCCGATCTGGGCAGTCTTGAACAGGAAGTCGCGGCGCGTTTGGCTCATGGGGGACCTCGTGGCTCGGGCGGGGGTACCGACCTCAAAAAACAGTGGGGGCAGAGCGTACCGCTGGCGGTGAACAGTGCGCTACAACAGTCCGCCCCGTCCCTGACCCGCGCAGACTTTCCCATGAGAAATCGCCCCGCCACTCTCGCTTCCAGCCTGTTGTTCGCGCTGCTGGGTTGCCAAAGCCACACGGAAACTCCAGCGCAGGCCGTAGCTCAGCCCACCCAGGATCAAAGCTGGCACTCGCTCTTCGACGGCGCGAGCCTCGCGGGCTGGGTCACCAAGGGCGGTCACTATGACGGCACCGCGATCTGGACGGTCGAGGACGGCGCCCTGACCGGACGTGTCGACGCGAATGGCGGCGGCGGGCTGATCTACACCGCCGAACCCTATTCTGCTTTCGATTTCGCATGCGACGTGCGCATGGATTTATCCTTCGACAGCGGGATCTTCCTGCGCATGGCGCCCGAGGGCAAGGGCGCGCAGGTGACGCTCGACTATCGCTCCGACGGTGAAGTCGCCGCGATCTACTCGGACGGTTTCCTCGCCCACAACGAGACCGCGAAGGCCAAGTTCAAGAAGGACGATTGGAATCACGTCGAAGTGAGCTGCACCGGTTTCGACATGCACCTCGTCGTCCGGCTCAACGGCGAGCAGGTCATGGACTATCAGTTGCCCGAGAATTCGCCCGGTTACGCGCCGCGCGGTCTGATCGGTCTGCAGGTCCACGGCGATCGCGACGATCCGAAGACGAACAAGGTGCAGTTCAAGAACATCCGCGTGCGCGAGCGCGCCGTGTTCGACGAAGCGGGATTTGCGCCGGCGAAGGATGGCCTGTTGTCGATCTCGCCCGAGAGCGCGAAACAAGGTTGGCGTTCGTTGCTCGCCAAGGGCGATCTCTCCGATTGGTCGATGGCCGGTCCCAAGGACGGTTACAAGCTCGAGAAGGGCGTGCTCTTCGTGCCCGCGAAGGATTCCGGCGACATCCACACGAACGAGGATTTCGGCGACTACCGCCTGCGCCTGGACTTCAAGATCTCGAAAATGGCGAACTCAGGGCTCTACCTGCGCTCGGCGCGCAACTCGGAGAATCCATCGTTTGCCGGTGCCGAGGTGCAGATCCTCGACGACTTCAACTGGGAGCAGGAGACGAAGACCAAGCTCGTCGATTACCAGTTCACGGGCGGTCTCTACGGCTCGGTCCCCGCGGGCTGGAAGCGCTACCGGCCGCTTGGCGAGTGGAACACCTACGAGGTCCTCTACCGCGGCAATCGCCTCGCCGTCGCCCTCAACGGTCTGACCCTCTACGACGTCGACGTCACGACCGTTCCGGTGGGCGAGCACCCGCCCTTCGCGCAGAGGCCCAAGACCGGATTCATCGGTTTCCAGCGCTACGGCGCGCCCCTGGTGACCGAGCCCTACGCCGCTTGGTTCCGCAACATCTTCGTGCAGACACTTTGACCGCCCTGCGTTATCCTGCTCGCCCCTTTTCCGGCCCCAAGACCACCCGCCTGACATGACCTACGTCGTTGCCGAACCCTGCATCAAGTGCAAGTACACCGATTGCGTTGACGTCTGCCCCGTCAACTGCTTTTACGAGGGTGAGAATTTTCTCGTCATCAACCCCGACGAGTGCATCGATTGCGGCGCCTGCGTGCCCGAGTGCCCGACCGAGGCGATCTTCAGCCAGGACGACCTGCCGGCGAAGTGGTCGGAGTACTTGAAGCTGAACGCGCAACTGGCGACGAACTGGCCCGTGATCACTGCCAAGAAGCCGGGCCCGGGCGACGCAGATCAGTGGAAGACCGTCGAGAACAAGCGCAACGAGTTGTCGACGAAGCCGTTCACGAAGTAGCGGTCGGATACCCACTCACCCATCCGGCCTTCGCCGCGCCGCGCAGAGCGCGCGACGTCGAGGCAGGGTGGGCGAGTACGTGACTCCAGTACTCAGCGACCGTGCGGCGCTGGCGCTCTCCAGCGTTACACTTTCGATCATGCTCCGATTCATCCTCAGCGCCGGTTTTCTCGTGCTCGGTTCCGTCCTGCTCGCTGCAGTTTCCCAAAAGCCCGCGCGCGACGATGCCGCAGCCGAGAAGCTCGGCTGGCGTCTGGGCACGCAGGCCTGGACCTTTCGCGACCGCACGGCTTTCGAGGCGATCGACATCGCCGCGAAGCTCGGCCTGCACTACATCGAGCTCTTTCCCGGTCAGGCCCTCAGTCCGGACGAGAAGCAGGCCAAGGTCGGGCCCGAGCTCAGCGAGGCACAGCGCGGGGCGCTGCTGAAGAAGCTCGAGACTTCGAAGGTCAAGGCCGTCAGCTTCGGCGTCGTCGGACTCGGCAAGGACGAAGCCGAGGCGCGCAAGATTTTCGACTTCGCGAAGAAGATGGGCATGGAGAACCTGAGCTGCGAGCCCGAGCCGGACGCCCTCGAGCTCGTCGACAAGCTCTGTACCGAGTACGGCATCAACGCCGCAATCCACAACCATCCCAAGCCCTCGCGCTATTGGAATCCCGACAGCGTGCTCGAGGCCGTCAAGGGTCGCTCGAAGCGCATCGCGTCCTGCTCCGACACTGGCCATTGGTCGCGCTCGGGCCTCGTGCCGGTCGAATGCCTGAAGAAGCTCGAAGGCCGCATCCTCGAGCTGCACTTCAAGGACATCACCGACGGCGTCGACCAGCCCTGGGGCAAGGGCAAGGGCGATGCGCGGGGGATGCTGGCCGAGCTAAAGCGCCAGGGCTTCCGCGGCCTGATCCATGTCGAGTACGAGGACGGCGAAGGCGCCGTGCTCGAGGCCAACGTCGCGCGCTGCATCGAGTTCTTCGACGCGACGGCGCGCGAGCTCGCGAAGTAGGCGTACGGTACCAGGCTCGACTTCGACATCTGGGCCGCGATCGGCCACCGCGGGCAAGTGTCGATGTCGGATGGGGCTCGTTCTTGCCGCACGCCGATCGAGTCGGAAGACGTTTCGGGACTCGCGATCGACTGCGTGCGCTGCGCTGCGCTGGCTCGGGGTCCCCTGAAGCCGGCCCGAGTCTGCCGACGCGAGCTCGCAATTCTGCGCTGCTTTCCGGCACGCCGGGCGTGTTTGCACACGCCGTGCAGGTGGGCCACTACCGGGCTTGCGTTCCAGCGCGCACAATCGACGCAGGCTTTGACCGGCTCCCATCGTCTAGCCGTGCGACTGGGGCCTGGAAATTTTCCGACCGGCGCCGGCGTGATCATCGCTCTAGTCGAGGCTGCCGTCGGCAAGGCGTACGGTCCCAACGCTGGCCTGCCGGAGTTCGTCGGCAAGGCGATCACGCCAAAGAGCGGCGTGCCCTTCACTGCGACGGGCCATCTGCCGCTCGTCGCCAGCGAACACGCTACCCTCGTCGCGCAATATCTGTTCGGCCCGCAACTCGCCGTCGCACCCGGAGCCAAGGGTGCGAGCGGCGATCAAAAACTGACCCACCCGACAGTCGAAAGTTGACCCACCCTGGGCCGACCTCTTCCCGAAGGGTGATCCACGGTGAGAGCTGAGTGCAAAGACTACGGCGACGATACCCGTACGCAGAGCGTCCTGGAGTGAAAGAACTTTCCGGCGTTGGACATCGATACTGGTTGCCCAATGTTGAAGTTACCCGGCCTTTCGCTTGCGAGCTGGGCGCTTCGAAGGACCGGCAGGGGAACGAACGGCGTGCGCATCGACGTAGAGATCCAAGAGCCGACGGATCATGCGTTGGTACTGAGTGCTGTGCTTTGACGCCTCGGACTTGAAGAAATCGACGCTCTTCTTGCTCAAGGCGAGGGTGACTTTGACACCCTCCTCGCGGAACGCGAGCTTGGCAGGCGGCGGAAGGAAGTCCGGAACGACTTCGATGTCGCCCAACGGTTCATTCGTGTAGTTGATTCTCTTGCTCATAGATTGCCTTGCCTTTGCGCCAATAACCAGCGCCGATGATGCGGATGACGCCGCTACGAAGGGTGAAACGCACGGTAAGCACTCCGCCGCCGACATTTCCGAAGCAGTAGAAGCGTTGCTCGCCGCGACTGTGGCCCCCATCGCGGGCGATGACGCGCGAGGGATCTGCGAATGCAAACTGCGCCACCGAGAACGAGACGCGATGCTTGGCTTGGTTGGCTGCATCCTTCTTCTCGTCCCACTCGAACCGCGCCGCATTCACGTCGGCAGTCTAGCACGGAGCCATAATCTTCGCCATATGTTCGTCTGGGAGCAAGTGGCGTCCGCTGGCTTCCCCATCCCGCGACACCTGACTCTCATTAGCCAACGCCAGGTCGGCTGGTACGATCCCAATCTCAGGGCCATCCCGGCGCCGTGAACAGGCGCTTGGACCTGTGCGTTCCGAAAACTCTATCCTCATTTCTGGCGCGGTGTCTGAGGCATCCTCGACGACCTCGGGGGCCGATCCTGCTCGCGGATTCTGCGCCGGCCCAGGCCTCGAACTCGCCCCGTCGAGAGTGACGAAGACCATGCGCCGGGCATCCGTGCGCTGCTGCGCAGTCAGCCGTAGTTGCACCCGCCGTTGTGGCCTCGCGCGGTCCTGGCACGATCAGGTCGCGCGGCAGGTGGCTCTCGCGCCCGAGATAGCGCGTGACGCGCCCCTGCAGCGTGCACGCCGGTGCTTCCACCTCGCAGTCCTCGAGCGGCGAGAGCGGCGACGTCTTTGGTGGGTCATGACGCAGTTTTCGAGCCTAGGCTCAGGTCCCGGTGGCTGCTACTTCCGCGACGGGTCGCTCGCCGAGAAGTTGGTGAAGGCCTTGCCGTCGTAACTGGATGCACCCGCGTCGGCGCTGCCGAACCAGATGTTGCCGGCCTTGTCCTCCAGCATGGCATAGACGGTGAGGCTGCCGAGGCCGTCCTTTTGCGTGAACTGCTGGAAGATCTTGCCGTCGAATCGGCTCGCGCCACCTCCTGCGCCGGCGGGGAATTGCCCGGGATGCCCTAGCCAGATGTTTCCCGCCTTGTCGACGATCATCGACCCGACGAAATCGCTCAGCAGCCCCTCCTTGGACGTGAACGCCGTCACGGTTTTGCCGTCGAGACGAAAGGCTCCCCCTTCGCCGCCGAACCACAGCTTCCCGGATCGGTCCACGATCATCGACCGCACGTTCACGAACGATCGTCCGACCTGGTCGGCGAGGTTGAAGAACGACTTGCCGTCGTAAGAGCAGACGCCGCCCTCGGTCCCGAACCAGATCCGACCAGCGGCATCTTGTGCAATCGTGTAGACCGAGTCGTGTACGAGCCCGTCCTTCGTGGTGAAGTTCGTGATCGACTTGCCGTCGTAACGACTCGCGCCGTTTCCCGTGGCGAACCAGACGTTCTCGTCGCGGTCCTCGAAGACCCAGGTGACGTCGTTGTTGCCCAGGCCGTCCTTGTCCGTGAACTTCTGGAACGACTTGCCGTCGTAGCGCGTTGCGCCGCCCGTGATCGAGCCGAACCACAGCGCGCCAGATCGATCTTCCATCAGAGATAAGTTTCGCGTGTTCGCCAGGCCCACTTCTTCCGAGAAGTTCGTGAACTCCTTGCCGTCGTAGCGGATCGGGCCGCCGAACGTGGCGAACCAGATGTTCCCGGCTCGATCTTGGCGGATGTTGCGGATGATCACCGAGGGCATGTACGCGGTCGATTTGGCTGCGATCGGCGTGAAGTAGGGATCGCGCTTCGGCTCCTGGCCGAAGGCGGGTTCGCTGGGCAGGAGCATGGCGCCCAAGCTCAACATCGAGAGGTTCGCGAGACCGATGACGCCGCGAGCGAGGCTCGTCTTCATGATGGAATGCATCCTGGGGATTCGTGGGGAAAGGAAAGGAAGCGGACCGAGTACGCGGGCGCTGAGGAACTGTTGGGCAATAGGCGATTGCTGAACCGGTCTACGGAGACGTTACTCGACAGGGTTGTCCACATCGTCCGTGCTTGGGGGATACGCACCCCATCCATGCGTTCCTGCGCAAACTCGACGCGGCTATCGAAGCTCAGGGCCTGATCGTCTGCGCCGGCGTCAACAACGGCAGCGGGCCGCTCGTTGTCGCGCTATTCCGCAACGCTTTCAACGTGATCGCGGTGGGTCGCAGCGAGGTGCCTCGGCCGAGACGCGCGACGGGCGGCTTGCTCTCTGGCGGAAGTGCCGCGCTACCTTGGACCGAGGCGGCGCTGATCAGAGCGAGCAACTCGCGCTCGGAAGACTCGTCGTCGACAGCGCTCTCGCGCGGCAGGTGACCCCTACGCTCGAGATAGCGCGTGACGCGCCGCTGCAGCGTGCGCGCGAGTTCTTCGACATCAGAGTCCTCGAGCGGCGATGCAGTATGGAATCTTGGCGCAAGCTCTGCCGGCGCGCAGCTGTACGTGCCGTCGATCACGAGCGCGTGAAAGTGCAGATTGAGATTGAGCGCGCTTCCGGATCG
>JANMRV010000768.1:0-12146 GCA_031388685.1 Planctomycetota bacterium | reverse complement strand
CCGTCAACAGGCCCGCGGGCTTGTCGACGACCAGCAGGCGGTCATCGGAATACACGATTGTCAGACTGTCGCGCACGGGCCTCACCCTAGCGACTGGCGCGAAATCGTCCACGCGCGAATCGGGTGGAAACGCGCCGCTGCGCGCACGGCGAGCGGCTCACGGCAGGAGAGGATCCTTGAAGGATTGCGGCAACTCGAAGCTCTCGCCGATCGCCGGCGGCGAACGGTGGGTCAGCCGACCCTCGCGGGGCACGAGGAAGCGCCAGCGCGGATCGTCGAGCGAACTCTCCAATTCGACTTCGATTCTGCGCAAGGCCCCGTCCGGCTCCGCCGTCCCGCGCACGCTGTATCCGAGACAATTCCACACACGCGACTCGGACGGCAGGAGTCTTCGCGTCAGGAAGACGCTCTCGAATGGGTTGGACAGGAACGGATCGTCGCGCGTCTCGAGCGCGAAACGCCGCTCGCTGATCCGCGTCCAGGAAAGTGCGCGCTGACCGCTCTGCATTGGATGCAGGCGCACGTTTTCGCTGCCTCCCAGGAAGATCCAGGCTGCGCGCGGATTGAGCGCGATCAATGCGCTTGGCGAAACCTGCATCAGGAATGCGTGCCGTACGCCGAGCGTCTCGGGCCCCACGTCCGCATCACGGGTCACGCCGCGCATGAGTCCGGCGCCGCGGGCCAGGTTGATTCCAAGGGCCGCCACGAAAACCGCCGAGAGCCCGATCGAAGTCGCGCCGACCGTCCATGCGACCCGACGTTCGATCGCCGAAGTCCCTGCGCGCGAAGCAGCCCCGAGCGTCTTGGTCAGGTAGAGCGCGATCAACGCGCTCCAGGCGAGCATCGGCGTGAACATCAGCCGATCCGAGGGCGGTGCGCCGGCCTGGGGCAGGAGTGCCAGCGCGCCCCAAACCAGCAGAAACGATGCACTCGACGCGTGACGCACTTTGAGTCCGACGAAGCGCAGCACGATCAGGCCAAGCAGCAGGGCCACGCCGAGCACAGGCCAGAACCAGGCCGGCTGCAGCACAAGGACGTCGGCCGAAAACGGAGAAACCGCCGACAATGGCGCGCAAATGAAAATCGCCAGCGCGCGCCGCGCGAACTCGAGCGGACTCCTCCACGGCATCGGATAGAACAACGCGTTCGAGCCGAAGCCCGCGAGCGCATAGCACAGCGTGTAGACGAGCGCGAAAGCGACGCACACGGCTGAAGCGATCTTGAAGAGGCGCGCGTGGCTGGCGTTGCGCCGTTCGCGAATGAAGAGGAAGACCAGCACGAGAAAGACGTGCAAGCCCGATTCCTTCGCGGCCACGGCTAGTGTCGCCAGCAGCAGACTGATCGCGACGCGACGCGGCGAGGGCCGCTCCAGCGCAGCCAAGCCGGCGTGTACGGCCAGCACGGCGAACAGCGCTTCCAGCAGCGAGTTTCGATTGGCGATCCATCCGACCGGCATCAGCGCTGCTGAGTCGACAGCAAAAATGAGTACAGCGAGAAGCGCCGCGACCGAACCCAGTCCAAGCCGCGCATACAGACGGCGCATGGCGAACAGCAAGAGCAAGAACAGCACGAGGCTCACAAGGTGCCCCGCGATCGCGCTCGAGCCGAACAGCGCGTGATCAAGCCACAGCGAAAGGCTCGACAGCGGTCGCAAGAAGCGCACATGCCAATCCGCATCGGTCCACCAAGGGAACGCACCGTTCTCCAGGCTGCGCAGGGGCGCGTCGGCGAAGCTGCCAAAATCGTAGAGGCTCCAGGGTTTCCAACTCGCGCTCTCGAGCCGGCCGTCCATGACGAGCTGCATGCCGAAATCGTCGGCCATGAAGCCAAGCCCGAGACCCGGCGAGTGGGCGAGCAGCGCCGCGAGCAGCACAGCGGTCCACGCGCGACGCATGGTCCAGCCTTCACGCGGCTGTGCGGAAAGGGACAGGTCGTTGTTCAAGACGCGCTACTCCACCGCCCGGCGCGCGCAAAAGCAAAAGCCCACGGCCACACGCGCGTGCAGCCGGCGCGGCGATTTGCGATGCTGTCGCCTCGCGACCTTCGCGATTCCACTATGCAAACGCACCCTTTTTCGATCGTGCTGCTCGGTTTGCTTCTCTCCACACCGCCGCGCGCGTCCCAGGCCCCCCAAGTCCCGGCCCCCACAGTTCTGGACGCGCTGGCAAAGGAGGCATTGGGCAATCCGCGCGCGCACACACTGCTCACGCAGTTGTGCAGCGTCGCGCCCAAGCGACTTTCTGGCTCGAAGGGAGCGGCCGCGGCGGTCGAGTGGGCGCAGGAGACAATGCTCGCGATCGGACTCAAGAACGTGCGTAAGGAGCCGTGCATGGTCCCGCATTGGGAACGCGGAACCGTCGAGCGTTTGACGCTGCTCAACAAGGAAGGCGAAGCGAATACGGACTTGAGCGTCTGTGCGCTCGGTGGCAGTCCGCCCACGCCTCCAGGCGGAATCGAAGCCGTCGTCCTGATGGTCAGGAGTTTCGACGAACTCACCCAACTCGGCGAGCAGGCGCGCGGCCAGGCGATCTTCTTCAATCGCCCGATGGACCCCACGTTGAGCGATCCGTTCGCCGCCTACAGTGGTGCCGTGGATCAACGCGGCGGCGCGGGTGTGGCTGCGTTCAAGGCAGGAGCCCGCTGCGCAATCGTGCGCTCGATGACGCTGGCGTACGACGACAATCCGCACACCGGCGCGATGCGCTATGAAAAGGATGCCTGCGTCCCGACGGTCGCGATCAGCACCTTCGATGCCAATGAATTGGAAGCTCGTTTGGCCCTCAACGTGTCCGTGCACGTCAAGCTTGAACTCGATTGCCGCTGGTTCGCCGACGAACCGTCCTTCAACGTCGTCGGGGAAATCCCCGGCAGCGAGTTGCCCAAGGAAATTGTCCTCGTCGGCGGCCATCTCGACGCCTGGGACCTGGCGCAGGGTGCTCACGACGACGGCGCGGGCTGTGTCCAGGCGCTCGAAGTAGCGCGCCTGATCAAAGCTCTGAAATTGCAGCCGCGGCGCACACTGCGCGTCGTGCTTTGGATGAACGAGGAAAATGGTGGTCGTGGATCCGCGGCCTATCGCGACCTGCATCGCGAGGAACTGGGCTTGCATGTCTTTGCATTGGAAAGCGATCGCGGCGGATTCGCACCGCGCGGTTTCGAGAGCAGTTCCACGGGTAGCTCTCTGGACGTTCTGGCGCGAATCGGCGAAAAACTCGGCGCCTATGGCGTGGGTTTCGTCAACCACTCGGCGCACGTCGGCGCCGATGTGGGCCCGTTGCAGGCACTCGGCGTGCCCTGTGCCGGCTTCGTGCCCGACAGCGCACGCTACTTCGACGTGCACCACTCGGCGCTGGACACGATCGCCAGCGTTCACCCGCGCGAACTCGAACTTGGCGCCTTGTGCATGGCCTCCATGTGCCTCTCAGTCGCCAACTTGGACAAGCCCCTCGACCGCATTCCGCTGCCGTCCGGCGAAAAGCCCAAGCGCTAGGAGCCTGGCTTCGTACGGCGTTCACGCCAGAGTCTGGGAGCGTGCCTGGCGCCCTTCCCCCGGGTCAGGTCAACGCAAAAGGTCGGGTGGTTGGGTGTCTGACACCGATCGATCGTTGATCAATTGAACAACTGCCGCACGAACCATTCGATCACCCCCCCATGGTTCGATCGACCGGACCCGAACTCGACCGGCTTGTCCAGCCAGGCATCGCCCGCCGCCGGCGCATCGAGCATCGCGCGCTGCTGGCGCCTTTCCAACTCGCCGACCTCGCGCCGGCGCGCTTCCACGAGCCCACCCTTCCCCGCAAATGCCAGCGCGCGCTCGAGTTCCCCGTGGTCGAGCCACACGCCGTGCTCCTTGCACACATCGATCAGGATGCCGGAGATCGAACCGAAGTTCTTGCGGTTCATCGGTTGCTTGCAGTTCGGACAGGGAATGTAGGCGAGTACGTTCTTCGCCGCGCCCGCGGCTCGCTGCGCCATCGCACCCAGGGATTCGCACACCGACTTCGCCGCGCCCGCGTCGTTGCACAGACGCTCGAGCAATTGCGGTTCGACCCACAACCCGGCACACGATGGACATTCGATCAACGTCTCGGCCCCGACGCGGCGCGAGCGCAGCACGACCCTGCAGCGCGGGCAGGCCGCATTCGACGGCAGCGCCGCGAGCACCTGCACGTCGATCTTCACGCCGCAGCTCATGCAAAAGTCCGCGTCGCTCGACATGCGCGCAAAACACGCCGGACAAATCGAGTCGAGCTGGCGCTCCTCGATCGTGATCTCTGCCTGACAGTATTCGCAAGCCAGCGCGTCCGCCTTCAAGTTGCCGCCGCAGGAGGAGCAGCACATCGCGCGCGGGGCGAGCGCGCTCTTGCGCGTCACGCTGAAGGTGACGCCGCAGGAGCAAACCAGCGGACTCTCCGCCGCCAGCGCAGCGACTTCATATTGCCGAGCACAACCCGGACAGCATTGGAGGACACGAGCCACGGGGCCCATTTCGGCTGGCGAGGCCCGCCGGCCTTAACTGGAACCGGGGCTCGGATCGGGTGGCGGTTCCCGGGCCAATTCCCGCAGGGTCAGGTTCGAAGGCGAGCTCGTCATTTCATGGTCGAGCTGACGAATATGACCCGCCAGGCGCTCGTCGGCCGCGGCGCGCATCGGCGCGTCGAGCGCGCCGGAAGAGCCCTTCAGAGCGTCGATGACATTCTTGATCGTGATCTCGCCGGGATCGCGCCCGGGCAGGAAGGTCGGCAGGTCCCGTTCCTCGCTGATCGCAACGAGGCCGCGTTCGGCCAAGACGCCGAGCGCCGCCTCGACCGGGCGCGGGGGCACGCCGAGCGCCGCCGCGAGCTGACCCGCGTCGGGCCGCGGCGCGCCGCTCTGAAAGGCGCGCGTGATCCGCACCATGGCGCGCAGTGCAATGACCTCCTGGAGCGCGTGGTCCGTCGGCCAGTTGCGCGCGATCTTGCGGTAGGCGGGTTCGGACTGGTGCGCAAAGGTCAATTCGGCGCCGGCGAGCACGGTGACCCACGAGGCCTGGATCCAGGCGAGAAAGATCGGGATCGCGGCGAAGCCGGCGTACAGCGCGTTGTAGCGCACCATGCCGCTCTGAAACTTCATGTGCAGGATCTGCGCGCCGTGCCACAGCAATCCTGACACCAGACCGCCGAGCAGCGCCGACGAAAACTTCGTGTGCGCGTTGGGCAGCGTCATGAACAGGAACGTGAAGAAGATCCAGATCGCGAACACGCTGGTGAACTGCGCAAGCAGGTCGATCACGCCGCCGAGGTGCATGCTCTCGCGCATGAAATTCGTCGCGCTCTCGGTTTCGGCGAGCGAAGTCAGGCTGACCGCGGTCACGAAGAAGATCGGCGCCAGGATCACCATCGCCAGATAGTCGGTGACTTTGCGCAAAAGCGAGCGCTGACGCTTGACGCCCCAGATGTCGTTGAAAGAGCGCTCGATCGTGCCGAGCATCTGCACGACCGCGAAGACGAGGAACGCAAGCCCCGCTGCACCGAGCTTGGTCACATCCGTCTTGTTGACGAAATCGAGCACGAGGTCGAGCGTGTGCCGGATCGTGTCACCGGTTTCGCCGGTGCGCTGCGCTTCGGTGGCCAGCCAGGAGTCGAGCCATTGGCGCACGTTCGCCATCAGGTTCTCGTAGGCGCCAAGTCCCTTCACGACCGAGAACGCGAAGGCCAGCAGCGGCACCAGACTCAGGACCGTGATGTACGTCAGCGCCGAGGCGCGGAACAGGCAGCTGTCCTCGAGGAAGCCCTTCGTCGCGAGGTACAGGACACGCGCCGTCTTGTAGTAGAGCGCGCGCAGCGGGTCGAGTTCCTCGAGGTTCGGCCGCCAGACGTCCTTGGCGAAATAGGCCCAGGCCCGCGCCAGCAATACGTTCTTGAAGGGCGCTTCCTCGCGGTCCTCGGGCGAGAGGTTGAGACGGCTGAGGTGGGTCAGATGCTTCCAGTGCAGCACGGGAACCTCAGAGTTTTTCCGGCTGCGCCGGCTCGAGTACGTAAGTCGTCCCGCCGCGCGCCATCCACACGGTTTCGAGATCCGCGCGCGTGTAGGCGAGCTGGCCGAGTTCGGCCGTCGCCGCCGCGGGATCGTTGACCAGGGCGTTCGATTGTGCGTCGAATCCGCACAGCACGAGCAGGTGACCGGAAGTCGACGCGTACGGAGCGTTGCGCAACTGGCCGGGCTTCGCCGCGATCGACAGGATCAGGGGCTGACCCGCCGCGAGCAGCTGCTCGGCGCGCTGCCAGCTGGCGATGCGCTCCAGCCGTCCCGGAACGCCGAACGAGTAGGCCGTCTGGATCGCGCGATTCCAATTCCCGTAGATGTCATGGAAGGGATCGTAGGCGCGGCGCGCGACTTCGGCCGTGTCGGCGTCGACGCCGCGATAGGCGAGCAGCATCGAAACCGAGGTCGGGCTGCAAATACGGCCGGCGAGCGCGGATTCTTCGCCGCGTTGACTGCGAAACGGAACGGTCATGCGCGCCCTGGGCGCGAGCCCGGTCTCGGCCGGCGCTGAATTCGCGCGCACGCCCTTGTGCAGCGTCGGCACGAGCGCGAGTGAATCGAGCGCGAAACGCAGCTGCGTCGGATCGTTCGCGCGCACCCGCACGCGCACGCGCACGGCGCGCCACTGCGACTTCGAACTGAACGTATCCACGTCGATCTTCGCGTCCTCGAAGGCGAGCACGGGTTCCGCCGGCCGCTCGCGCACATTCCATTCTCCGATCCACATCCAGGGCGAAAAATCGGCGTCGGCCCGGCGCGCGACGGCGATCTCGACGCCGAAACCGGTCGTCTTCGAGTGGCGCGCGTTCCACGACACGAGGCATTCGTCGAAGGGCTCGCAGGCGAGCGCGGGCGAGCTGAAGACATATTCAGCGGAGTCGGGTGCGGCGAAACTTGCCGCGCGACCGTCTCCGAAGTCGCCCGCCGTGATCCCGCTCGCAAAGGCCACGGTGTCCGTGCCGCATTCGATGCCCGGCGTGAGGATCAACGCAGAGCCGGACGCAGTCCATTCCCGCGGCGCGTGGCTGTGGCTCGTACTCGAGCAGGCGCACAATAGCGCGCAGGTCGCGAGCCGTAGAATTCCAAGGCGCATCGAGCGGAGATTAGCCTTTCCCGCCGCGGGATGCCGCAACCCGCGCTCAACCCGCCGCCGGACCGCGCGCCTGGCTCACCAGATGCTCCGCTTCGAGCAGCACGATTTCGTCCATCGCAAGCTTCAGGGCCTTGGGCGAACCCGGCAGCGCCAGGACGACTTTTCGGGCGATCAATCCGCCAACGGCGCGCGAGAGCAGCGTCGCGCTGCCGATCTCGCGGAAACTCAGCCAGCGAAACAACTCGCCGAAGCCAGGGATCTCGCTGTCGAACATGCGCAGGAGCGTCGGATAGGTCACATCGCGCGGCGCGATGCCCGTGCCGCCGGTGGTCAACAGGATCTCAACTTCGGCGTGGTTCAGCGCGCGGTGAACGGCTTCTTCGATGGCGGGCGTTTCGTCGAGGCTCCAATCTCGTGTCACGACGCGATGGCCGGCGGCGTTGATCGAGGCCACCAAAAAGTCGCCGCCTTGGTCGGGCGCGGCGGTCGTTATTCCCGTGCGCGTGTCCGAGATCGTGATCACGGCAAACCCCAACGGACGCTTCGGAACCTTGCGGTGTTGTTCGAGGCTCATGGTGTAGGTGGTGTCGAAAATGCAGACTACTCACCCGAGCGCGCCGTTCAAGCGCCGCCGACCTCGAAGTGACCCCCGCACCTTCCTTCCCCGTTCGTCGCGCCCTGGCTGCAATCGCGTATTCGCTCGCGCTCGCCGCCTGCGCGGACCAGAGCACGCGAACTGAAGTTCCTTGGATACCGCAGGGCGTCCTCACGCCCGGCTACTCGGGCCCCGGGGTCTGCGATCCGCCGACTCTCGCCGCGCACGAGTCCCGCGACATCCACGTCTCGATCCTCTGGGAGGGCTACGGCTCGGACCGGCAGGCATCCGCCGCGCGCGAACTATCGAAGTCCGAGGCGCGCGCGACGCTGCGAGTCGATCACGGCACTGGCCTGACGAATCAAGTCGCTCCCGCCGTGGAACTCGAGTTCGATGTCCCCGCGGAAGAGTTCGACAGCGTGATGGGACGCCTGGCGCAACCCGCCGCGAGCGTGGCAGCCGCCGGTCCCTCCGCTCACCGGCCGATGGATCCGCTCGCCGGCCCATGGGACCGCAGAGCGCTGCTCGGAGTCGAGCCGACGAACATCGACGGAGGCACGCGTTGGCACGCGTCGGTGCTGGCTGACCCCGCGGACTTCGAGCGGGTGAAGCGCGCCTTCGAGAAACTCCGCAATGGATTCGAAGGTCTGGAGCACCGCGCCGCTCCGGCCGCCACGCTGCCCAGTTCCGGCCCCGATGAAGTCGGGCTGTTCGATTCGCGCGCGAGCCTGCCGACGGAGATCCGTTGGGTTCCGCCCGCGCAAGCGTCTTCGGCGGCGAGCGCCGAGCAACGCGCCATCGAATGCGTGACGGTCGCGGCCCTCGCGCACGAACTCGAAGGCTGGACGTACGTGCCCGCCGCCGTCGATCTTGGCGGCTGGATCGAACCGGCTTGCCTCTACACGTCGGCCGATTACGCGACCGCCAAAGTGCGCTTCGACGCGCTGCGCGCCGCGATCGGGACGGCGCGCGCGCCCAAGAACGCGGCCGTCGTGCTGGCCGAACGGATCGCCTTCGCGCGCGCGCAACTCGAGCGCGAGGATTTTCGTCTGCATGCACTGCACGGCAGCGAACTGCCGCGCTTCGAGGCCGAGTTCCTCGTCCTGCAGAAGCTCAGCGCGGATCTTTCGCCGGCGCCTGATCTGGCGAAGGGCGGCTGGTGGAGCGTCGTCGGCCCGCGGCTTGGATGGAGTTCCGTGCTCGCCGAAATCGGCGACGTCCGCCTGCACCGTCCGCAGCGCGATGCCGAGCAGGACGCCTTGCTCGAGGACGATCTCGCGCGCATGTGGGCCGCGCTCGGCGGCGTCGAACGCTGGCGCGATTTGAAGACCCTGAGAGTGCTCGGCGTGCTGACTCCCAAGGACGGCAACTCGCGTCAGGGCGTCGAACAGTGGGTCGACTTCAACGACGGACGCTTCGCGCTCTCCCAGGCCGTCGGGCCCGTCGAAACGGTGATCGCGGCAACCCCGACGCAGGCCTGGATCCTCGACGGTTCCAGCGGCGTCGAACTCGAGCCGGCCCAGGCGAGCAAATTTCGCGGCCGCCAGGAACGCACCTGGTTCGCCGTGCTGCGGCGGCTCGCGCAGCCCGATCGCGACGGGCTGACGATCGTGCGCGAGAACGAACGCTTCTTGCTGCTCGAAGGAGCGCGCGCGCTGTGCTGGATCGAGGTCGGGGATGCGGGCTCACTCGTCAGACTCGGTTATCAACTCGACGAGTACGACAGCGAATCCATCTACGAATTCCACGACTGGAGAATCGACGGCCCCTTGGCCTATCCCGCGCGCATGCTGCAGCTCGATCGCAATGCGACCTTTGAGATCCAGCACATCGAACCGGGCGCGAAGCTCGACCCACTGCTGTGGGTCCGCAAGAAACGCTGATCAGGCGCCGCCGTCGAAGATCGCGCGCAGGCGCTTGACACGCTCGACGTCGATGGGCTCAAAGATCCTGCCCAGCTGCTTGAAAAACGTTCCGACGATCGCGCCGTTGGCGAAGCGCAGCAGCTCGCGCGCATTCGCTTCGTTGAGGCCCGAGCCAACCAGCAAACACGAGTCTGGAATTGCGGCGCGCACCTCGGCCAACAGATCGGCATCCGGCGCGTGCCCGGTGCCACGGCCCGTGACGATCACCGCATCCGCCATGCCGCGCTTCAGGCTGTCCTCGGCCGCCTGACCGATCGAACCTGTGCCGAGCGGCGAAGAGTGCTTGACGTGCACGTCGGCGAGCAATGCGGCTCCCGGACAGAGTCGCGCGCGCTCGCGCAGCGTGTTTGCGGCATCGCCCTCGATCACTCCCTGGTCCGTCACGGCTGCGCCGATGTGCACATTGATCCGCAGGAACCTGGCGCCGGTCGCGGCACACAGTCCCAGGGCGGCGCGCGCGTCGTTGCGCAACACGTTGACGCCGACCGGCACGCGCGGCACGGCCTGGCGCACCGCGGCGATCGCCAGCGCCATGGTCGCAACGGTCTCGGCCGGCACCTGCGACTTGAAAAACGGCAGGTCCCCGAAGTTCTCGACGATCAAGGCGTCGCAGCCGCCGGCGGCCAGCGCGACTGCATCCAGTACCGCACGGTGAACCAGAACCTCGACGTCGCCCGCGAAGCGCGGCGAGCCCGGGCAGGCGATCAAGTGGACGACTCCGATCAGGATCGGCCGCTCTCGGCGCAGGAGGGTGAGCATGGCAATGTTTGGATTATGCGATGTCCGGACCGGAAGATCATCGGACTGGCCCGTAGTGGTAGTCTCTTGCCTCCCTGGTCCACCGATAATTGGAGCCATTTCATCCGCCATGATCTCTGCGCTTTTCCTGAGCGTCCTTTCCTCTCCCCTCGCCCTCTCCGCCAACGTCGCTTCGTCCGTCCTCGAAGCACAGGAGCCCTCGGAGTTCGACGCGAAGATCGCGGCCGCCGGGAAGGACGTCGCCAAGCTGCTCGAGCTGGCCGCTTCCTACCTAGGCGGCCCGCAGGCGAACCTGGCCGACAAGGTCTACAAGAAGGTGCTCGAGATCGACGCGAACAACGAAGTCGCGCACAAGGCTCTGCACCACCAGTTCTACGACAAGAAGTGGTTCGCCAGCTTCGCGGAGCTCGCCAAGTACAAGCGCGAAGAATCCGCGAAGATGAAGGGCAAGGGCCTCGCGAAGTACAAGGACGAGTGGCTGCCCGCTGCCGACGTGCCCTTCATGAAAATGGGTTGGACCAAGGACGACAAGGGCGTCTGGATCAATCCGGTCGAGGTCGCGGAGCAGAAAAAGGCTGCCGAGGAGAAATCGGAGGGCAAGAAGTTCCGCCCCGACGACAACAGTTGGATCGCGCCCGCGGACTTCGAGAAATGGAGAGCGATCCAGTGGAAATGCGGCGAGGAATGGGTCGACACGGAGAAGGCCAACGAATTCCATTCCAAGCTCGAACAGAGCTGGGAGCTCGACGGCGAGCACTTCGAAACCTGGGCGACGACGGACTGGGAAGGCGCGAACCTGGCGCGCTGGCACGCGGACAAGATCTACCCTGAACTCGTGCGCATCTTCGGCATCGAGCCGGCCAAGAAGCCGCACTTCTTCGTGCTGAACAGTCTGCAGCAATACAACCAGGCCGCGGGCTCGCAGCCCGTCCTGATCGAGAGCGAGGGCATCTCCTCGCTGCACGGCGCGTACTTCGCAGACGCGTTCTTCGCCCGCGGCGTCGCACCGATCCAGTTTCTCGGCTGCGGCGTGAGCTACTGGGACCGCAAGGATTCGAAGATCTCCGGCTGGGGCCCCTACTGGCTGCGCTGGGCCGCGGCTCAAAGCTTCGTCGAAGCGATCGATCCGTCATGGAGCGCCGTCGGCGACTTCATCGGCAGCGAGGGTCGCGGTGATCTGGCCGCCTACTCGACAGCGTTCTGGGGCGAGAAGAAGATCCCGCGCTGGCTGCGCTACGGGGCCGCTTCCTATGTCGAGCGCTTCGCCAAGAATCCCGCCCCCACCGAAGGCTCGGATCCCTGGGAGTGGCGCAACTTTGCCTTCGCCGAAGTCAAGAAGTCCGGCGGCCTGCGCAAACTCGAGGACGTGTTCGCCTACAAGCTCGACGTCCAGGACATCGAAGGCTCGAGCAGGCTGTATCACGAAGCCGGACTCGTCGTCGCCTACCTGCTGGACGGCGCCGACGGCGAGAAGGACGTGGCGAAGGACTTCAGTGCCTTCAAGGCTGCCTTGAAAGCGGGCGTGAAGGCCGACGTGGTTACGGCGGCGACGGCCCTGCAAAAGACGCTCGCCAAACACGAGAAGGACATCAAGAAGTTCGGCCTGCTCTGAGCGGCAGCGCGCACGATCACTTCGCCAACACCGCCTCCGCATCGCGGCGCCAGCGCAGCGCGTCGGAATGCTCCCAGGCCGCGGGATCGCCGTGCGTCATCTCCTCCAAGAGATTCAGCCCTCGTTCATAGTGGCTGC
>JANMRV010000624.1:0-28907 GCA_031388685.1 Planctomycetota bacterium | reverse complement strand
CGTCGCGCTCGGAAAATGGTGCTCAGCGGCCAGGAAGGCCGCTTCCGCGCCATTTTCTGTCGCGCTCCTTGCCTCGCCTTCCCGCGCTCGCCCTCGCGACGGGACTTTTTCAACGGGCTGCTAGCACCGTCGCGGAGAGAGTGTGAGCGAGGCGCTCGCTAGCCAGAGCGCGCTGCCCCCCGCTCGCCCCAGGAACGGAACGACGGGCTCTGACCGCGCATCCCGCGATGCGGGAAATCCAAGATTCCTGTCGGCCACCGAGGTCGGCACTCACTCAGGAGTGCCTGGGGGTTCGGATCGTCCGGAATCGGACGGGCGGCTCCTTCCACCACGACGCCTGTATCCAAAGGACCTGTGCTGCAATGTTCACCACTCAAAAGACTCTTCGCGCCGGCTTTGCGATCGGCGTCACCTGCCTCGCCGCCAACCTGCAATCCGCCCAAGCTCAGACGGTGACCTTTTCGGTCGACTGGCAGAGCTTCACGGTCGGCAGCCTGGCCACCTCGCCGTCGTTCCCGATTACCGAGGGCGACGTGCTCACGCCCGCCGCAGGCGTGCCGATGTTCGGGCCGCTGCAGACTCCGGACATCGGGATCAGCGCGGGATTCGGTCCCCCAGGTCCGGGCCTCGGCCTCGCCTGGCACCTGCCCTGCGCCGGTCACTTCGGCGGCTCGGCGTGCAAGGTCGAGGTCGACGCGCTGTCGTATGGCGACGACAAGCTGATCGGCCCGGGTTCCCCGTTCAAATACAACCTCGCGTTCTCGGTCGATCGCCAGGCCCTCGGACTGTTCTCGAATGCTTACCCCGACGTGCTGAGCGAAGGTGTCGTGCAGGATGCCGCAGCCGATGCGTTCCTCGACCTCAACCTCGGCGTCGGACCGATCGCGCCCTACGCGGGGATCGTGCTCGGCAACATCGGCGTCATCGACGGCAACGGCAACATCTCCGGCTCGGGCGCGACCTACAAGGGCATCGGTCTGATCGATGGGCCGGCTCCGTCGGACAATCTCGACGCGCTGGCGCTCTGGTTTCAGGTCACGCAGTATCCGCTCCAGGGCGTGTTCTTCTCGCTCGACGACAACTTCCAGGATCCGATGACCGGCCAATGGAACTCCGGCTCGGCTCAGGCGCACGGTTTCATGGGCGCCGACGTTCTGCTGTCCGCCGCACCGGGCGGCCCGCCGGTCCTGTACGCCCCGGCCAACCTGCTCGGCCTCAATCTGACGCTGTCGAACGACGACCTCGACGCGCTGAGCGTGCACGAAAACGGCACCCCGGGTTATCAGCCCTCGCTAGTGCCCAATGACTGGATGGGCGGGGCCACGGACATGGTCCTGTTCAGCGTGCGCCGCGGCTCGGGCGTGATCGGAATGCCCGACAGCATCTTCGGGTTGCCGATCGCCGAGGGCGACATCCTGACCACGCCGAAAGTGGGGGGCCTGAGTTCCTTCCCGGGGATCTACGTCGCCGCCGAGAATCTGGGTCTCGTGGCGCGCTTCGCCGGCATGGTCAGCGACGATCTCGATGCCCTGAGCATCCTTCCGGTTCCGATCCACGACTGCAACGGGAACGGTATCGAGGACGCGATCGACATCTTCACGAGCTTCTCGAGTGACACCAATTCCAACGGCGTGCCGGACGAGTGCGAATTGCTGACGCACGCCTTCTGCTACTGCGGGATCGGCGCTCCGGCTCCCTGCAACAACAACTACGCTCCGGGCGGCTGTCGGAACTCGACCGGAGCGGGCGCGATCATGACGGCATCGGGAACGACGAGTGTGACGAGCGACAACCTGGTGCTGACCACGGTGCAGATGCCGATCAACAAACCCGGCCTCCTGATGATGAGCAAGACCGTCGGTGGCGGGATCCCGTTCAAGGACGGCATTCGCTGCCTGACTCCGCAGATCTTCCGCTGGCCGGTGAAGAACACGGGTGCGAGCGGATCCTTCAGCTACGGACCGGGCATCGTCGCCGCATCCTTCGGCAACTTCGGCGCGCCCGGCTGGATCTTCCAAGGCTCGGTCTGGAACTTCCAACCCTGGTACCGCGACCCTGCCGGTCCGTGCCTGAGCGGATCGAACCTGGGGAACGTGATCCAGGCAACGTTCACGCCCTGAGGACACGCGCCTTGGGCGCAGAGAATGAAAGCTCGATTGCGCGGGGCGGCCAGGTTGGCCGCCCCGCTCTCGTTGCGGGTCCTGGTTCACGTGTCGGCCGGCCCTCACGCTGGCGTCAGAGTGCGAACGCACGCGCTTCCTGCCCTTGATTCGCGCCTGGAATCAGATATCGATGGAATGCCGGGTCCGCTGACTCGAGACTCGCTCGCGCGCCGACACATGCCGTCGTCTCCAGAAGAATCAAAGTCGCTGCTCTCGAAATTTTCGCTCTTACCGTTCGCGGCACTGCGCGAAGCCTGGAGCGAAGGCTACAAGGCCGCCGACCTACGCGCGGACATTCTCGCCGGCGCGGTGGTCGGCATCGTGGCGCTGCCGCTCTCGATGGCGCTGGCGATTGCGTCGGGAGTTCCGCCGCAGCACGGGCTCTACACGGCGATCATCGCCGGTGGACTGATCGCGTTGCTCGGCGGCTCGCGTGTGCAAGTTTCCGGGCCGACCGCGGCGTTCGTGGTGATCCTCGCGCCGATCGCGGGCAGCTTCGGTGTCGGAGGTTTGTTGCTGGCGACCTTGATGGCCGGCGTGATCCTGGTCGCGATGGGCGTCGCGCGGCTGGGTCGCCTGATCCAGTTCATTCCCTATCCAGTGACGATCGGTTTTACCGCGGGCATCGCAGTCGTGATCGGCACCTTGCAGCTCAAGGATATTTTCGGTCTCACGATCGAGCGGATGCCAGACGACTACGTGCACCGCGTGGCGACGATTGCCAGGGCGATGCCGAGCCTGCGCTTCGAAGATCTCACGGTCGGCCTGGCGACGCTCGCGATCCTGTACTACTGGCCGAAGCTGACGAAGAAACTGCCTGCGCCCTTGGTTGCGCTCTCACTTGCGGGCGCTGCCTGCTATTTGCTCGCGCTTTGGGTGCCGGGTTTTCACGTTTCGACGATCCGCGATCGATTCAGCTACGAGTCCGGTGGGATCAAGGTCATGGGCATCCCCCAACTCCCGCCGCTGTTCGTCAAGCCCTGGGAACTCTCCAATGCCGACGGCGCGCCGGTCGGATATTCGTGGGCGGTCTTGAAGGCGCTGATGCCGTCCGCGTTCGCCATCGCAATGCTCGGCGCGATCGAGTCGTTGCTCTCCGCGGTCGTCGCTGACGGTATGACCGGTTCGCAACACGATCCCGATGCCGAGTTGCTCGCCCAGGGCGCGGGCAACATCGCCGCGCCCTTCTTCGGCGGCATCGCCGCGACCGGCGCGATCGCGCGCACTGCGACCAATGTGCGAGCCGGCGCGCGTTCGCCGATCGCGGCCGTCGTGCACTCGGGCGTCGTGCTGGCCGCGGTTGTCCTGCTCGCGCCGCTGCTCGGTTATTTGCCGATGGCCGCGCTCGCTGCCTTGCTCCTGCTCGTCGCCTGGAACATGGCCGAGGCGAAGCATTTCGTTCACGTCCTCAGAGTTTCGCCGAAGAGCGACGTGATCGTACTGCTCGCGTGTTTCACGCTGACGGTCGTGTTCGACATGGTGGTCGCGGTCAGTTGGGGCTGCGCGCTCGCGTCGCTGCTCTTCATGCGCCGCATGATCGAGCTCACCGAAGTCAAGCTCGTCGAAGATGCCCACGTACGATTCAGCGTCAAATTGCCGGAGACGGTCGCCTACTACGAGATCGCTGGCCCGCTTTTCTTCGGCGCCGCGCACAAGGCGATGAGTGCTCTGCACACCGTTCACGATCGTGCAACGGTCGTGCTGCTCGACCTGCACGCGGTGCCGGTCATGGACGCGACCGGCAAGGTCAACCTGAAGTCCGCGATCGCGCGCTTGCACAAGGACGGCCTGCGCGTCGTGCTCGCCGGAGTCCGCCCGCAACCCGAACAGTACATGCGCGCCGCGGGTTGGATCGACGATCGCGATCGGCTCAGCATCTGCACCACGCTCGACGAAGGCGTGCGCTGCGCGAAGGAACTTGCCGAGCGAAAGCCCGCGACGGCATCGACCTGAGGGATACGGTACCAGGCTCGACTTCGACACCTAGCTGCTCCGCGCGACGCACGGTTGTCGATGTCGAGCCCGGCACGGCCGCCCTGTTCAGTCCCACCACCAATCCAAAAAGGGTGACGGCGCGAGCATCATCGCGCCGATGCAGGACAAGCACGCAAGCGCATAGATGCCCAAGTAGTAGACGCAAACTCGCCAGCGCCGGATCAGCAAACAAACCAGAAAGATGATCGGCCACGCGAGCATACTGAGAAGCAGAAAGCTGAAGCAGTCTTGGGCTATGCCGCAGTGCGCGGTGAGCGTTGCTGGGAAACCAAGCTCGCCGATCGAGGTTGGCCACGATCCGAGACTCTGACGCATGTGAATCGCCAAGGAATAGAACAGGAGCAACATCACCAACGCCGGCAACGCCGCGATAGCCACCGCGACGGCGGACTGTTGGGCCGGTCGCATGCGGAAGGCGACGACGATTCCTGCCAGTGCGAGGACGCCGGCAAGCAACACGACAAGAAGGACTGGCGATACCGACGATTGCATGGCGCTCGCGAGGATACGGCACCGGATACCGTACCAAGTTCGACCTCGACACCCGTGCTCGCTGCGCGCAGCGCAGGTGTCGAGATCCCATCTGGTACGGTATCCTTGTCGCCGACGTGAGACATCCAGGCCCAATTGCCCGAGTGAAGCCATGAGCCAAACAGGTCAAAAGTCGGTTATCCAGATTGAGATCGAGAAGAATATTCGCCCGGGCCTCGACAAGGTCCAGAAGGATCACGACCAGCAACTGCCCGAGTTGAGGGCGCTGATCGATCAGCTGACCAAGGCGATCGACAAGAAGGATGCGGCCGTGCTCCAAAAACTGCGCCCGACTTTCGACGGGCACGTGAAATTCGCCAGCGAATTGGTCGTTCGCGCGAGCAAACTCGGTGGCGCACTGGGCAAGCTCGCTGCGAAGACGCCGGACGATCAGAAGGCCGTCAAGGAAATCGCCGCGAAGCTGACCAAGCTGGAGCAGGTGCTGCAGAAGAATCTCCTCAACCTCAAGGGCGGGCAGGACAAAGCACAGGATGCCTTCGACAAAGCGTCGGGCGTCGCCAACCGCTACGTCGAAGAGTGGGCGCGGATGGAGGATCTGCTCAATCAATATGTGGCGAACGGCCAGTGGCGCCTGAAGCAGGCCACGGGCTTCGTTGAGAAGGCGAAGGCGGCCGTGGCAGACCGCGATCGCAAGAAGCTCCAGGAGTGGACGACGGGTGCTGCCAAGTTCCGCGCCGGGACGCCGAGCAACATCGAAGTGGACAAGGCCTGGAAACAGTTCAGTTCAAGACCGATCGCCGGCGGCATCGACGAGAATGCACGCGATCAGTTCAAGCGCGATTTGCCCAAGCTGAAGCAGGTCTTCGATGCAGGAGTCGCGCTCGAGGCGCCGATCGGCGTGCTGCACATGAAGCTGAGCGATCTGGTGATCGCACCGGTGGACAAGCAAAAAGCCGTGGCACTTCTGAAGGTCCCGGCCGCAGGAGTGCAGACGTTCACGGACATCCTCGGCCTGCCCATCTCCTCGATGGAAAAATTTCTCGGGGACGTCGGCAAGACCCTGAAGCCTCCGCGCACCGGCCAGCAGATCATCGCCGAGTTGCGCAAGGCGAAACTTCTCTAGCCTTGCTCGCGCCGTTGATGCGGTACCCGGCTCGGCTTCGACGTCAAGCTGCCGAAGTCGAACCTGGTACGGTATTTGGTACGGTATTCCCGGCTTCGACGCCAAGCTGCCGAAGTCGAACCTGGTACGGTATTCCCAGCGCGTTCTTGACCGAGCTCCTTGCGGGTCGAGCGATCGAGTAGAAATGGGCGCGATGAAACACGCACTCGTGCTGAACGTTGGACTGTTGTCGTGCCTGGCAGCGGCGCTCGTCGGCACTGCTCCGCAGCAGGAGCAGGCGGGGCCGACGCAGATCGCATATGCGAAACAGTTGCGCACGCTGCGCGGCTGGAGCGTGCACGTCGACCAGCGTCTTGAAGGCAGTGAACTGTGTGCGCGCGCGATCGAGTTGCTCGACGCCAAGCTGCTCGACATTGAACGTGCTGTACCCGCGCCGGCTTTGACCAAACTGAAAACTGTCGCCATCTGGCTCTCGCTCGACAGTGCCGCCGGCCCGGGAGCGGTGTATCACCCTTCAGCTGGATGGCTGCGCGAGCACGGCTTCGATCCGGCCAAGGCCAAAGGGCTCGAGATCGCAAGTGCGGCGAACTTCCTCAGCTGGTCGCGTGAGCAACCCGCGATGGTGTTGCACGAACTCGCCCACGCCTATCACGATCAAGTGCTGGGCTACGAAAACACTGACGTCAAGAACTGCTTCGAGCGGGTGCGCGCCGCGAAGAAACTCGATGACGTCCTGCACGTGAACGGCAGGCGCGAAAGGGCCTACGCGCTCAACAGCGATCAGGAGTTCTTCTCCGAGATGAGCGAAGCCTGGTGGGGCACCAACGACTTTTTCCCCTTCGTGCGCGGCGAGATCCTGGAGAGTTTTCCCGAGGTTGCGGCGCTCATGCGCTCGGCGTGGGAGCGCTGAAATCCAGACTCATCCCATCCAGGCTCGAGTTGGCCTCACTCAGGCGCGTGACGTCGTAAGTGCACACCACCGCGACGTCCGCGACGTAGAGTGCCGAACTCGGTACCCGTTCGCGGGCGTCGCGGTGGCACCGTCATGGTGTGCCGACGCGCGTTGCCCTCCGGCGCCGGCTCGCGCCGTTCGCGGGGCGACCCGGTACCCGGCTAGACTGTCTGGGTGGACGATTCTGCCGGGCAAGAATACACAGCCAAGTTCTTTGACCGCATGGCTGCGGGCTCGCAACGCTCGGCGCGCGTGATCGCGCCGTTGATCGTAGAACTGGTGGGCCCCCGGAGCGTTGTCGATGTCGGCAGCGGTGAGGGCGCGTGGCTCTCCGCGTTCCGCGAACTTGGGATCGAGGATGTCCTCGGCCTCGACGGCCCACACGTCGATCCGGCGCGGCTGCGGATCCCGCTGGGGTGCTTCCAGGCGTTGAACCTCGAGCAACCGTTCCGCCTTCCGCGCCGCTACGACTTGGCAATATCCCTGGAGGTGGCCGAGCACCTGCCCGAGGCCTCGGCCGCGGCCTTCGTCGAATCCTTGACGCGCCTCGCGCCGCTGGTCCTATTCTCCGCCGCGGTGCCCTTCCAGGGCGGGACGCGGCACGTCAACGAGCAATGGCAGGACTACTGGGTCGCCTTGTTCGCCCGCTGCTCCTACCGCGCCATCGACTGTATTCGCGGTAAGGTCTGGGGCGATCTTCAGGTAGCTCCCTGGTACGCGCAGAACACCCTGCTGTACGCCGCCGAGGAGGCGTTGCAGCAAAGCGCGGTCCTGCGCGCAGCCTTCGAGCGCACGGATGCGAGTCGTTTCTCCGTAGTGCACCCGCGCCTCCTCGCGCGCATGTCTACGGTTCGCGCCAAGAAGACGTTGGCTTTCACACAGGTGCTCGGTTGGCGCCTGAAAGGTCTGTTGCGGAAAGACTATCGGCGCGAGCGGCGCTACGAGATCGGGAAGGAATTCCGCGGACGTCCGGAGCCGGATCCGTGTTGATCGGGGGCAGAGGCGTCGAAGACTTCCGAGATCGCGCAGAATTTGCCAGCATGTCCGCATCTTGAGAAGCCAGCGAAGCCATTTGACCGCTGGCTGGACTGCCGCTGCAGTCTGCTTGGAGCGCAGGGTCGACAGCAGCATCCTGCTCGCCGATGACTTGGATCCCGTTTTCCATCCGACCACGCCGGCGAAATCCAACTTCATAGAAGGATTCAGCCAGCTCCATTCTCTCCCTGACATGTACGACGGCGGATCGAGGCTGGTCCCGCCCCGGTTGACGACTCGACCAGAGGCTGCGCAACGCCAACGAGACACGCCGACCGGGTTCCATCCCAGCCGCCGCCCAGCTGGTGACTGGGTACGCGTACGGCGGGGCGATGCGGACTCGTGCGCCCGACAGCACTGAGACGATGGCTGCTTCCCAGGAACGCCCTATCCTCCTAATCGATGCTTCCACGCGTCGACAACTGCGCCGAGTAGGGCAGTTGTGCATGTTGTTTTTCGCCGCCTGTGCGGTGGTGGCGTTGATCTGGCCAGGTCGCTGGTCATTCGGGCCTCTTGTCGTTTCCTTGCACGGTCTGAAAAACCCGACCTACGGATTCGCAGCTAGTTGGCTACTGAGCTATCTCACTGCAGATGAGTCGCAAGGGGATATCGCGCGATGGACTGGCCTGATTAGGAGGCGGTGGTCGGAGTGGACTCCACTTCACCGTACGGTCGGACTCCTGCTCTTCGTGCACCTGGCCGTCAGCGCAGTCACGGTGATCACTCTCCCGATTTCGACCTACTCCCGAATCCGATTCGAGACCGAGAATTACAGCGTCAGCGATCCGTTGCCGGCTGTCGAAACCGCGCTGAGCGACCCGACGGTTGACCTCGAATTGTCGGAGGCTGCCGACGCCTACGCCGATCCCTCCCTGAGTTCGCTCTGGCGCAGCCGAGCGATGCCGGATGAACGCAATCTGATTCGCCACTCGCACTGGGCCACCCTGCGTTTGATGCAAGCGATCGAGCCGCTGCCCGCCGACGCGCGCATTCTGTACCACGGCGGACCCGAATGCATGATTCTCGCGTACGAACTCTATCCTCGAAGAGTTTTCCTGCTTCCGGAGGAGCAGGTGCGACTCTGCGAAGAATGGGTTTTCGGCCGCGAGGCACAGCCATCCATCCGCTGGCCGGCCAGCCTCGATGTTCCCAGCGTGGACAAGGAGCAGTTTCTTCGCGAACACCGGATCACGCATGACTTGGCATTGATCAAGAGCGGCTCAACCGCTGTTTGCCGATCGAGAAGACTGCGATGATCGAAGCCATCAAGGTCGTGGCCTGCCTCGCGGTCACAGCGGGCGCCGGCGCTGCGTTCCTGCGCCTGTTCTCGGACGACGCAGGCCGCACAGCGGCTGGATCGCGACGACGGAGCGGAACCGCGACGTTGGGCTGGTGTTTCCTGGCGGGTACCGCCCTGGTCAGCGTCGCACTGCATCTACCCCTGGCACTCGACGGAACGATCGATCACAGTTGGTTCGCGGTCGTCTGCGCGCTCAGCAGCCTGGCGACTCTGTGGTTCGCGCGGGTGGCCTGGCGAAATTGGCGCGCGACGCGAGGAGCAGCGGATGGAAAGCGCTCCTGGATCCTCTCCCTACCAGTGGTACTGCGCATCTTGACGGTCGTGATCGTGGCCTGCGTCGTGTGGTTCAACGTCGCCGCGCCGCTCACGACTTATGACTCGCGCGCGATTTATGGCTTGAAGGCTCGGGTGCTCTACGACTTGGGCAGTGTGCGAGGCGAGGACTTCCTCGACTCCGCTCGCGCTCACTATCACCCACACTATCCGCTGCTGCTTCCGCTGCACGAGGCTTACCTGTTCTGGGCGCAAGGGTCGAATGATGATTCCGCAATAAAATGGATCAGCGCAGCGTTCAGCCTGGCCCTGGTCGGAGTCTTTGTCGACGAATTGCGGCGTCACACGACGGACGTCACGGCGGCGTTCTGGGGACTGAATCTGCTGTTCACTCCGATGCTGCTCAGTGGAGCGGAGGGTGGAGGTCTGTCCGGATCCGCCGACGCTCCATTCGCGGCGTTCGTTCTAGCCGCGTTCGTTCAACTCGGGCGATGGTTCGAGGAGCCGCGCTGGCGGCCTGCCGCACTGGCCGGGCTATTCCTGGGAGCCGCGACGTTGACAAAGCAGGAGGGCGCATTTTGCTTGGCGGCCGCGGCGCTGGCCGCGGCTTTCTTGTGCACACGCCAACGCATGTGGAACAGTCAGTCCGTGCAGGCGGCTGTTGCAGCCGGAACCGCGGTAGCCGTCTGCATCGGTCTCAGTGCTCTTGCGAGGGCCGGACTGGCGGAGTCGCCCTTCGTGCCTGACTACGCGATGGCGTTCCGCAGCGACTGGCTCATGCAATTGTGGCATCGTCCCGCCGAGTTCCTGTCCTATCTATTCAGTCAATTCGTCAATTGGCGTGTGTGGAACCTCGCCTGGCCACTGCTCGCTGCCGCACTGTTCCTTCGTCGGCCGCCACCTGACGGCACAGTTCGATTCTGGCGGATCACGCTCGTACTCGTTTCCTGCGCCTACTGCGGAACTTTCATGATCACGCCCTACAACTTGCAGTATCAAATGAGCACGGCGCTCAATCGACTCGCTTTCCACCTGTTCCCCCTCGCCTTGCTGGTGCTTTCGGAACAACTTTTCGCGAGCGGGCTCACGACCCGAATCCCTGCTCGCCAACGTGGCTCAGACAGCCTGCAACCGCGAGGCTAGTGTGGGAGGCCGAAGAAAGCTGCTCAGTGACGAACGAACATGCCAAAGGCGTGCCCGATTCCCGAGGAGGGATCCCGGACCGAAGCGCAGGGTTCCCTGCTCGGGGAGCTGAATAGAGCACCGATTCTCCAGGCGCCGCAAGTTCAGCCGGTGTGCTCGTCATGATCGTGCGTGCTGATCTGGCGCTCGACTGTGATTCAAGCAAAGACATAACAACGCCTTGCGATGGGGCCGGGATCACACCGGTACGCTCGGCGCAAACAGGTGATCAGTCGCAGCGTGGAAAAGGCATCATGTGCCGCCCTCGCTGGCTGCTGGCGGGGGTGATGGCGTCGATCAAGGAGCAGCATGGCGCGACTCGGGTTGACTCTCGATGACCGGCGCGACGGCGCTGAAGCCGCTGCCGGCGACTGCGACGGCGCCCGAGTCAGAGTCGTTTGCTCCCCAGTCTTCGCCCCTCGAGCCGGGCAGGTCGTCGGTCCGCGCGGCGGTGAAAATGCGGTACAGCGCGGGCAAGACCAGCAGGGTCAAGAGCGTGCTGGAGATCAATCCGCCGATGACGACGGTGGCGAGCGGACGCTGCACTTCGGCACCCGTTCCAACGGCGATCGCCATCGGCACGAAGCCCAGTGAGGCGACCAGCGCAGTCATCAGCACCGGCCGCAGGCGAGTGATCGATCCATGGATGATCGCGTCCTCCAATTTTTCGCCTTTCTCTCGCAACTGGTTGATGAAAATAATCATCACCAAGCCGTTGAGCACCGCGACGCCGGACAGGGCAATGAAGCCCACCGCGGCCGAGATCGAAAACGGCATGTCGCGAAGCCACAGTGCAAGCACTCCGCCGGTGAGTCCTAGCGGCACGGCTGCGAACACGAGCAACGCGTACTTGACGCTCTTGAAGGTCGCGAACAGGAGCAGGAGAATCATCAGGAAGCAGACGGGCACGACGACGGATAGCCGCGCCTTCGCGGCGACCAGGTTTTCGAACTGCCCGCCCCACACGAGCCACTGCCCGGCAGGTAGGACGACCGAAGCCATCTTCGTCTGAGCTTCATTGACGAACGAGCCGAGGTCTCGTCCGCGCACATTGCACTGCACGACAATGCGACGCTTGCCGTTCTCACGGCTGATCTGATTGATGCCCTCGGCGACCTCGATGTTCGCGACCGTGCCCAGCGGTACGAATCCGCGCTCGGTGCCCTTGCCAAAGAGGTTTGCCCCGCCGTCATCCCCGAGCGCCGGAATGTCCTGCGCCGACTCCGATCCTTCGGCATGCGGCAAGGGGATCGGCAGCCGATCGAGGATGTCCACGTTGCCCCGCAACGAATCCGGCAAACGCACTACGAGGTCGAAGCGGCGATCGCCCTCGAACACGAGTCCGGCCTCGCGTCCTCCCATCGCCACCGCGACCACGTCCTGAACATCGGAGAGGTTCAGACCGTAGCGCGCGAGGACGGCACGGTCGGGCTCGACAGTCATCACCGGCAGCCCCTCGGTCTGCTCGACCTTGGCGTCTGCAACTCCGGGGATCTCCTGAAGTACGGCCAAGACTTCGGCTGCGGACTTCTGCATCGAGGCAAAGTCGTCGCCGTAGACCTTGACCGCCACATCGCCGCGCACGCCGGAAATGAGCTCGTTGAAGCGCATTTGGATCGGCTGCGTGAACTCGTAGTTGTTTCCTGGTGCGGCCTGCACGGCAAGCTCGATCAGCTGGCGCAATTTTTCCTTGTGTCCCACGACCGCAACCTCGGCCTGTGCCTCACCCTCGGAATTTCCGTCTTCTGCGTGAGCCTCGGGCGCCCCGGCCGAGGCTGTCTGCTCGGCGATCAGCCTGTCCATCTCCGCCTCGCTGCGCCACTCGTCCTCTGGCTCGAGGATAATGAACGTGTCCGAGACGTTGGGGGGCATCGGGTCGGAGGCCAGTTCCGCCGTGCCGGTCTTCGAAAACGTGAACGCGACCTCGGGAATGGTCGAAACCATCCGCTCCACGTCGTACTGCATCAGTTGAGACTGCGTGATGCCTGTCGATGGGATGCGCATCGCGTGCATCGCGATGTCTTTCTCGTCGAGCGTCGGAACGAACTCTTGCCCCAGGCTACTGAACAGCGCGACAGATCCACCAAAGGCCGCGACTGCGGCGAGGACCACCGCGTAGCGCAGCCGCACCGCCCAGCGAACGATCGGCGCGTAAACCGCTTTCGCCCAGCGGATCAGGAACATGTCCTGCTCGGTGACACGACCGCGAATGCACAGCGCCACCATCGCCGGGATGAAGGTCAGCGAAAGGATGAAGGCCGCGATCAAGGCGAAGATCACCGTCAACGCCATCGGGTGGAACATTTTCCCCTCGACACCGGCCAGCGCGAGGATCGGAAAGTAGACCGTGATGATGATCGCCTGACCGAAGGCAGACGGCCTGGCAACTTCGATTGCCGCCAGCCTCACCTCGTGTAGTCGCTCCTTGAGCGACAAGAGCCGCCCTAAGTGGTGCTGCTTTTCGCCAAGCCGCCGCAGGCTGTTTTCCACGATGATGACGGCCCCATCCACGATCAGTCCGAAGTCGATCGCGCCCAGCGACATCAGGTTGCCGCTCACCTTGCCCTGCACCATTCCCGTAGCCGTCATCAGCATCGCCAGTGGAATTGCGGAAGCGCAGATCAGCGCGGCGCGCCAGTTCCCGAGCAGCAGCAGCAAGATCACGATGACCAGGATCGCGCCTTCGAACAGGTTTTTTTGGACAGTCCCGATCGTGGCGTCGACGAGCTTGGTTCTATTGAGCACGGTCTTGGCGCGAATGCCTTCGGGCAGCGAGCGCTGGATTTCTGTCATCCGCGCGTCCACCGCCGCCGCCACGGTTCTGCTGTTGGCCCCGATCAGCATCACGGCCGTGCCTACGACCACGTCCTCGCCATTCTCGCTCGCCGATCCCGTGCGCAGCTCGCGACCGATGCCGACGCCTCCTGGAGGCACCACGTCGCGCACGTAGATGGGCACGCCGTTTCGCGTTCCGAGCACGATGGTCTCGATCTCGGCGATCGATTGAATGCGTCCCGTGGCGCGCACGAGGTAAGACTCGCCCTTGTGCTCCACGTAGCCGGCACCGGTCGAGACGTTGTTTTTCTCCAGCGCCTCGACCACGTCGGCGAAGGTGAGCCCGTAGGACACGAGCTTCATAGGGTCGGGTTGCACGTGGTACTGCTTGACGTACCCGCCGATCGCGTCGACCCCGGCGACATTCTTCACGCCCTTGAGCTGGGGGCGGATGATCCAGTCTTGAACCTCGCGCAAGTAGGCCGCGAGTTCGACATCGCTCGAGAGTCGTTTACCCTCCGGGCTCAGGTACGCACCGTCAGATTGCCAACCGGGCTTGCCGTCTTGCACGACCGCCCCCTTGCCGCGAGCGTGTTCGTACTCGACGGTGTACATGTAGACCTCGCCCAGACCCTGTGGCGATCGGCCCCATGCTGGTCTCGACGCCAGGAGGAATGCTCCCGCTCGCTTCGCGCAGGCGCTCGCCGACCTGTTGTCTGGCGAAGTAGATGTCCACGTCGTCCTCGAAGACAGCGGTGACCTGCGCGAATCCGTTGCGCGAAAGCGAGCGTGTTTGCTCTAGGCCGGGAATGCCGGCGAGCGCATTCTCCATCGGAAACGTCACCTGCTTCTCGACTTCGAAGGGTGATAGCGACGGGGCGACAGCGTTGATCTGAACTTGGTTGTTGGTGATGTCAGGTACCGCGTCGATCGGCAGCCGTTGAAGTTGGAACAAGCCAACACCGGCGGCGACGGCGGTCAGGTTGACGATCAGCCAGCGGTTCTTGATCGAGAAGTGCAGCAGTGATTCGAGCATGTGGATGACCTGCGATCTGGCTCAGTGCACGTGCTTGGCTGCGCCCTTGCCCAGCTCAGCTTTGAGGATGAAAGTGCCCGCGCTGACGAACAGCTCGCCCTCTGCAAGACCGGACAGCACAGGCACACGTCCGCCGATCGCGCTCCCGATCGTTACCACGCGCTTCTGGTAGACATGGGGTTCGCCGGCGACCGGGACAAACAGCGCCGGACCACCTTCGACGGTCTGGATCGCGTCCTCAGGCACAGCGACGATCGCTGCCGGTGTGGGGTCATCGGGGTCGGATGCGACGATCTCTGCTTGAACGAACATTCCCGGTCGAAGTCTCAGCTCGGTGACGGGCACCTCGATGCGGACCTGTGCCGTGCGCGTCGTCGGATCGACCAGGGGCGAGATGAATGCAATCGTTCCCTCGAATCGTTTTCCGCCTGCCTGGCTGACGGAACCAGAGCTGATCCAAGCCTTCGCCCCCGGCCGAACCTCCATCAGTTTGGTTTCCGGCACATCGGCGAGCACCCAGAGCTTCGTCTCATCCGCGAGCACCATCAGATACGCACGGTCCGGGCTGACCAGCTCACCGAGGGTCACCTCGCGCTGCACGACCATGCCGTCGATAGCGGCGTGAATCGAGTAGCGGGGCACGACTTCGCCGGTCGCAGCCAGAGTCTCGATCGCCGCGGGCTTCATCCCGAGCAATTGCAATCGGTTCGCGGACGCAGTTGTTGCGGATTCGGCAGCCTTGAGGGCGGCGAAGGTCGCCTTGTACTCGGCCTCCCGGCGTTGCACTTCGGTGAGCGAGATGCCTTGCGACTTCTCGTACAACCCCTTGGCGCGCTCCCATGCGACTTTGGACAGCTCGACTGCCGGACCAGCCGTTTGGACGGAGACGCCACGTTGCAGGTAGTCGGCCTGCGCTTCGCCAAGCTCCGGGCTCTCGATGACGAGCAGTTCCTGGCCGACCTTCACGGTGTCGCCCCGGCGAACTTTCACTTCGGCCACGCGACCGCGCAGCGGCGAGCCGACGTGGGCCATCGTTTCCGTGTTGAACCCGACGCGCGCAGGCGCGGTGATCGTGGGTCTCAATACCCACATTTGCGCCGCCTCGACTTTGATCCCGTACCGCGCGACAGCTTCTGCGCCGAGGGCGACCTCGTCGACGTGCTCGGCTTCCGCTGTGCCGCCAGCGGCATGCTCGTGGCCGTCGTCCTCCGTGTGCTCGCCTGCGGAGCTCCCAGGACCTTTTGTGTTCGTGCTTTCCTGTTTCGAGTCGCAGCCCGTCAGCACCACGAACAGGGCGAGCAACGCTGTCGCTGCTCGCGATCCAGCGTCGAACCGACCCGTTTGCGACGAGTGGACTGCAAGGGAAGGACTGTGACGATCTTGTGAGTAGTAGTGCATTGAAAGATCCGATCAGGGCTTGCGAGCCGGAGACGACGTTGAACGATCAACTGCAAGACGGGGACCGTCTTCTGCTTGCGAAGGGAGTTCCACCCGCGCAAGTTTCGCGGCAACTCCGGGGCCGCCGACGGCCCTTTGCAGGCGCAGCAGCGCGATCGACGCCTGGGCCTCGACCTCGATGGCCCGCGTTTGCCCGATGCGCAGGTCTTGCTCGGCGAGGAACAGCGGTGTTACATCCGTCTGCCCGGCCTGGTAGGAGTCCTCTGCGAGTTGCCGTCGCTGGACCTGGAGCGGAATCAGTTCGTTGCGGATGCGATTGAGGTTCGCGCGGCTCGCCGCGAGCGATTCATAGGCCGTGCGCACTTCTTCGATCACGATTCGCTTCGCGAGTGTCAGTCCGTGGCGAGCTTCGAGCTGCTCGGCGGTGATGCGTGCCCGTTGTGCCTGTCCCGCATCGAAGATCGGAATCGGAGTCGAGAGCGACGGTCCGATCGACAACCCGCCGTCGACCTGCGCATCGAGCCCCGCGCTCGCGCCTTCCCAGGGCAAGAGCCGTACGAGCGCTTCGTCGTCGCCGAGCGCCTTGAGTCGCCAGGCGACAGCCTGGATCTCGGGTCGCGCAGCAAGCGCAGCCTCGACCCACGCCATCTCAGGTTGGTCGATCTGCGCCGGAGCGGACCAGACGTCGAGCTTCCAGCCTGCGTCCGACGACGGTTCGCCGATGAGGCGAGCCAAGCGCAGCCGGTTCGCGCGCTCCTCCAACAGCGTCCGATCGATGGAGACCAATAACTCGACACGTTGAGCGTCGAGGGTGACCACATCGCTGCGCGTGCCTTCGCCCACGTCGAGTCGAGCCTGTGCGGTGGACACCAGACGCTGGACGAGCGCAAGTCGCTCCTCCAGCAACGGCCGGAGTGCGGCGGATGCCTGTGCGGACACGTAGCGCTCCTGCACTTCGCCGATCACGTCGAGCGCGGTGACAACGGCGTCAGCGGCGACCGCGCGCAGGCGATTGTCCGCTGCACTGGACCGACGCGGGATCTGGAGTGCCTGCACGAACGGCTGAGCAAAGGATGCTTCAACCTGCGGATTCCCTGTGCCCACGCGCAGCACCACGTTGAGCACAGGATTGGGAAGGAGTCGTGACTGGTCCGCGTCGGCGATGGCGATGTGGATACGCGCGAGCGCCGACTGCAAGCCTGGATCGGTCGTGACTGCGCGTCGAACCGCGTCTGCGAACGTGAGCGCGTCGCCCGCGGCAGCGGGCTCATCCAGCGGGCCGCCCTCGGGGCCAATCCGGCGGAACTCTAGCGGCGAATCGAGTCCGGCTACATCCGCGATCGAGCTTTCCGTTTGCACATCAGGGCGCGGCGGGGCACTGCAGCCGACGACGACGCAAGTCCACAAAAGAGCCGAAGCAGTGACACGAGTGCTCCGCAGAACCGTGCGCCTGCACGAGATGCCGTGCGACGATGCTGATGCGAACGAGCGAGGGTGACGAACTTCACTACTTCCAGGCCTCGCCAAGGCGAGGCGGAAGCCGGACGGCATCGATTTCAACAGAGTTCTCCATGTCGGTAGGGGCCAGCGATTGCCTCGGCAAACGTGCCGAAGCGCAACACCATCCGGAGCGCATGGCTACGCCAAGCGCTGCACGACGAAGGTGTGGGCTCCTAAACGAGGAGAACGACGCTGCGAATGTGCGCGAGCGACTCTGCTGGGCGCGGATCTTCAGTGAGCGCTGTGCAGAGCCGGACCGCGACCGAATCTAGAGGCAGTGAGAAAAGTGCGAGCGGCGGCATGATCCACGGGCCAGCTTCGAATTCGATCGGCCTAGGCGGAACGCGTCGCCCCTGCGGAGAACCGGGGACCGCAAGATCGATGCACGGACAACCGGCATCTGGTGCAGTTGTCGGCTGAGTCCGGCTCGGCCGCGAGCTGGGTTCATGACCGTCGCAACTCTCGCAGTCCGCGGCCGAAGTCAGGGCCTCCACCCGCACGCAGCCATCCGCCTCGATGCACAGCACGACCCCTTGCGCCGGGGCGACCCCGGTCAAGAGAACTAGCGCGAGGCATAGCCACGCGAGCATGCGCTGGAAGATCGAGGGCGTCACGAAAGTAGAAGCTACTGGTTCGGCACCTGGCCGACAAGCACTTGAGTCCGTATGGACTGGCCGCTGACGCCAGTCGCTCTGGCTGTGTCGGCGTTCGGCCGGCTGGCGTCTGAACTTTTCGCGAACCGCGCGCGACGGCACGCTCTCGCCACAAGAGACCAGGTATAGATGGAAGGAATTCCAACCCCCTGAGCATGCTTTCACGGTGGCACCCCGGAGGGGGATGGGGGCCGCGCAGCGTCTGTTCTCGCTCGCTTTTGCCTCGGCGGGATCGGCGACCGGAGCCGCTCGTTCCCGAGCGGAATGTGGGCGGTTCAAAGCCCTTCGTTCGCTCGCTCTCTTGGTAGCCTCAAGAGATGGCACCTCCTGGCCTCTACCCTGTGATCGAACCGTTCCACACCGAGCGCCTCGCCGTCACGTCTCGTCACACGCTTTACTTCGAGCAGTGCGGCAACCCGAAGGGCACGCCCGTGCTTTTCGTTCACGGCGGGCCGGGGGCCGGCTGCTCGACGATGGACCGGCGCTTCTTCGACCCGCGCGCGTTTCGCGTGGTGCTCGTCGATCAGCGCGGCGCGGGCCGTAGCACGCCGCTCGGCGAGCTCGCGGAGAACACGATCGACGAGCTTGTCGCCGACTTCGAGCGCATCCGCGTGAAGCTTGGCATCGACAAGTGGCACGTCTTCGGCGGTTCGTGGGGCAGCACGCTCGGGCTCTACTACGCACAGCGCCATCCCGAGCGCGTGCTCTCGCTGTGCCTGCGCGGCATCTGGCTCCTGCGCGAGCTCGAGGTCGACTGGTGGCTCTATGGCCTGCGAGCGATGGCCCCCGAACTCTGGCGCACGTTCGCGGAGCACGTACCCGCCGATCGACGCGACGACCTGCTCGAAGCCTATTGGGAGCTCTTTCACAGCAAGGACGAATCCGTTGCGCGCGCGGCGGCGAAGGCCTGGGCGACCTACGAGGGAGCGGCATGCACGCTGCTGCCGAATCCGGAGTTCCTCTCGCTTCTGACGAACGACACGACGAGCTGGGCCCTGGCGCGTCTCGAGGCGCACTACCTGCGCAATCAGCGCTTCACGCCCGACGATCGCCTGCTGCAGGATTTGCAGCGCGTGCGCGACATCCCCGCGTTTCTCGTGCACGGTCGCTATGACCTCGTCTGCCCGATTGTCGGCGCGGACGACCTGCACCGCGCCTGGCCCGAAGCAAGCTACGTCGTCGTCGACGACGCCGGCCACAGCTCGCACGAGCCAGGCATCGCCAAGCAGCTCGTCGGGGCGATGGATCGCGTTGCGCGCACGGGCAGCCCGCGGCTGTAGCCGGCTGCCGCGCAGCCATCGAGCAGCATTTTTTCGTCAACGACTCTGACTCCGTAGCGCTGGGCCGCTGCTGTACATCTGCAAGTTCCGTGCAAGGAATCCGCACGGATCCGCCTTCAGGCGAGCGCAGAGCTGCCTGCGGCGCTTTGCCGAGAACGAGTGCTTGACCAGCGTGGCGATCACGCGAAAGTAGTGGGCCCACGCGCGCTCGCTCCAGGCAGGCCGCAATTTCCACCGGCAATTTTTTCGGCGCACGACGCCGCATCCCCATGCGACTCCCTACGCTTGCAGCTTCGCTACTCGCCCTGAGCGCCTGCCAATCCACGACAAATTCACTGAGCCCGACCGAGACGCAACGCAAGCACCGCACGTTCGAGTTCATCTACGAGGCCGCGCTTGAAACGCCGCCCGCCGGCGCCAAGGACGTGCGCCTGTGGATTCCGATTCCGATCGACACGCCCGACCAGAAGATCGAAGACGTGAAAATCGAAGCCAACGGCAAGACGGTCGAGAACGCGATCGAGAACGGCTTCGGCCGATCGGTGTGTGTCGAATCGTTCGGCCTGCCCATCAAGGTCAAGGCGAGTTACAAGGTCACGCGCTACGAGACGCACGGCGGCGCGCTCGCGTATGCGAATCTGGAAGAATCGCTCCAGCCGGACGCGAAGATCCCGCTCGATGGCAAGGTAGCCGCGCTGGCGGGCTCGATGCCGACGGTTGGCGATACACGGCACGTCGGCAAGCAGCTCTACCAACACACGCTCGACCGCATGAAGTACGACAAGCCCGACGGCCAACCGTGGGGCCGCGGCGACGCCGAGTGGGCCTGCGACTCGAAGTTCGGCAATTGCACCGACTTCCACAGCTACTTCATCGGGCTCGCGCGTTCGAAGAACATCCCGGCGCGCTTCGAGATGGGCTTTTCGATCCCTGGCGGCGAGACCGAGGTCGAACCGGTCAAGGGCTACCACTGCTGGGCTTACTTCTGGACCGATGCCGACGGTTGGGTGCCTGTGGACATCTCCGAGGCCGACAAGGCCAGCGACAAATCCGAGTACTACTTCGGCACGCTCGACGAAAATCGCTTCACGATGACTGGCGGCCGCGACGTGCTGCTGACACCGCGGCCCGCGGTCGGCGCGCTCAACTTCTTCGTCTATCCCTACGCCGAAGTCGATGGCGTCGAGTTCAAGGACGTCAAGCGCTCCTTCTCGCGCCGCAAGCTTTGAATTCTCGAGGACCGGACCAGGGAGTCAGGCTCCACTCCGGACCATTTCCTGCGCCCGCGGCGGTCGCTGAAACGACGCGTGCAGGAATAGTTCGGAGTGAAGCCTGTCTCCCTTGCCCTGGTCCTTGGAAAAACAGTTTCGCCAGCTCGACTTCCGAGGTCCAAGAATTCCTCAGCGGGCGTCCACTCGCGCGCGCGAGGCGACGCACGGCGCTGCGAGTTGCCGTACGCCTCCGAAGCGGCCTGCGCCGGCCCACCTGCAAAGTTCACAGGACGAGAGACCGGCAAAAATGTCCGGCCGCGGCCCCATTTCCCTCGGCGGTGCTACCGTGGACGCAGGAGAGGGGCAGGGGGGCCTGGCCTCTCACGGGAGCACGACAGGTTTGGTTCCGAGTGTGAGGAGCCATCGTTCTTCCTGCGACGGGAAATCCAAGGAGAATACTTTGAAAGCACTTCTGCTCGTGGGCTTGGGGACTCTGGCACCGTCGGCAGCGCTAGCGCAGACCAGTGCGCTGTACGTCACGGACGGCGACAGCGCCCGATTGGCACGCGTGCAGGGCGGCGTCGTCACGATCACGTCCACGCACGTTCGCGGCTACGCGATCGCCGTTCGCAACACGATCTGGATCGGCGACTACAACGGCAACCAGCCGAATTCGATCGAGTACACCCTGGCCGGCGTCGCGACCGGCAACACGACGCTCTACACACCTGTGTTCGCGGTCGACGGCGCGGTGAATGCCAACACCAACTATCAGTTGGGCAACGCCTTCACGACCAACGCGACGGTTTACATGGCCAACGCGAATTGGTCGAACCCTGTGCCCTTGTTCAACGTTCAGGGACAGGATCTCGTCGGAATCACCTTCGACAACGTGAGCGGGTCACTCTGGATCTCCGACGTGAACCAAATCTACAACTACGGTCTCGCTGGCAATCTGATCTCGCAGTTCGCCCACAGCAGCGGCCGTGGCTGCCTGGCGTACGAGCCGTCCAGCGACACGCTGTGGTACGTTCCCAACTCCGCCGACCACATCGATCAGTACTCGAAAACAGGCACATTCCTGGGCAGCGTGAGCACGCCTGGACTATCGTCCAACAACTGGGGCGCCGAGTTCGAAGCCGGTACCTGCGTCGGAATATCCAGCTACTGTACGGCAAAGGTCAACTCGCTCGGCTGCACGCCGGCGATCGGCTTCAGCGGCGCGCCGAGCGCGAGCGCGGGTTCCGGCTTCGCGATCTCCGCGAGCAACGTGCTCAACAACAAGCCCGGTCTGGCGCTCTACACCAACGCTGGTCGCGCGGCGGTGCCTTTCCAAGGCGGACTTCGCTGCGTCAACTCCCCGATCAAGCGTTCGATCCCGCTCAACTCCGGTGGAACTGCGCCGCCGAACAATTGCTCGGGCGTCTACTCGATTGACATGAACGCCTTCGCCGTCGGCGCACTAGGTGGAACGCCTGCGCCTTTTCTCGTCGTGCCGGGCACGCTCGTCGACGTTCAATTCTGGGGCCGCGACAACGGCCTCCCGGCGCCCAACAACTCGACACTCACCAACGCGTTGGAATTCATTGTTTGTCCGTAGCGTCGCGATACCGAGTCAGGTCCCCAAACTGCCGGCCTTTTGATGCCACTGGCGCGCAAGAGCGCGGGCGAAGTCGAGAAGGCAGGCAGCCTGGGTACCTGGCACCAGGAGCCTGACCATCAATAGACAAGTGATCGACGACGCGCTCCGGGAGTTGGAGCGCGAAGGAGTGCTGGACCAGGGCCAGCGCGAACGCGTAGCCGCAAGACTCCGTTCGCTCGAGGAATCGCCCGTGGATCGCACTGGCCGCGTCGTTGCGATCATCGCCGGCATGGGCGCGTCGCTGGTCGGAGCCGGCCTGCTCTACCTCGTCGGCTACAACTGGGAGGAACTCTCCAAGCCCGCCAAGTTGGCGTTGATCTTCGGCATCTGGGGTGGGCTGCACTTCGCAGGCTATTGGCTCGCGCACAGTCCCGGACGATATCCGCGACTGGGCAACGCGCTGACGGCGGTCGGCGTCCTTTCCTTCGGCGGCGCGATCGCCCTGATCGCGCAGATCTACAACCTGAGCGCAAAGTATCCGTGGGCGATGCTGCTTTGGGCCGCGCTGAACTTGCCGCTGGTGCTGCTCAGCGGATCGCTGCTGATCCTTGGCATCGTCACCTGCCTTTTCCTCGTGTGGGCCTTCTGGCACACCGGCGTGTACCTCGAGGGTCTGTCCGGACCGTCGTATTCTGACGGGCGCGTCTTCTGGGCGATCTTTCTGTTCGGCCTGGGCCTCGGCGCTCTCAACGCAGCGCTCGCCGGCCAATGCAGCGGGTCGCTCTTCGATCACTTCAAGGGGCTGCTGCGCGCGTTCGCGGGCCTGTTGGCCCTGGGTGCGATCTACGTCCTGAGCTTCGACATTTTCGACGACGATCGTTCGAGCATGCTGTGGGCCGATGTCGGCTCCACGGAGTGGCGCTCGGAGATGCCGAGGCTGCTCTTGCCGTTCGCGATCGTCAGCGCGGCCGCATGGTTGTGCATGACGGCGCGCGTCTCGCGGCCCGGCGGCGCAAAGGCGCAGCGCACGGCGCTCTTGATTGCGATCGCGGGCCTCCTGTTCGCGCTGAATTTCGTATTGGCGCCGCAGTGGATGTACCTGAGCGCGAACGTTGCCTTGCTCGCAGCCGTCGGGCTGTTGATCCAAGGCGGCGTGCGCGAAGGCCGCGCGCTCGACGTCAACCTCGGACTTTTGTTGTTCGCCGCGTGGCTGATCTCGCGCTACTTCGAGTACCTGTGGGACAAGCTCGAAGCGGCGGGGGCGTCGATAGGACTTGGAGTTTTGCTGCTGGTTGGCGGGTTCTTTCTGGAGAAGCGGCGCAAGCATTGGATTGCGTCGATCAAGCGAGAAATGCCATGAAGACCAAGGTTGCATGGTTCGCGACGTTTCTTGCGCAGGCGCTGCTGCTCTTCGGCATGGTCGCGCGCGAAGAGTTCGCGCGGAGCCACGGCACCAAGGTCGTGCTGGCGGTCGGGGCGATCGATCCGATGGACGTGCTTTCGGGCCGCTACGTCAGTGTCCCGCTCAAGATCAGTACAGTCGATCTGGAGTCCGTTTCGCACCCGGCGGAAATGCCGCAGCCCGGGGAGACCGCTTTCGTGCGGCTCGAAAAGAGACAGGACGTCTTCGAAGTCGCGGAAATTGCCGCTGAACCGGCAGTTCCCGGAGGCCTGTGGGCGCGCGCAACGGTGTCGACGCGCACGGAAATCACCGAAGCCACGCGCTTGATCCAGCTCGACTTCGGTGTCGATCGCTTCTACATCCCGGAGACGGGCAACGATCCGTCGTTCGCGCGTCGCGCGAGCGGCGAACGCGTCGAAATCAGAGTCGCCGCGCGCATCGCGCCGGACGGCCGTATCGTGATCGAGGACATGCTCATCGACGGCGTGCCCTACGAGCAGTGGAACTCGGCGCAGCCGCTGACGAAGTAGCGTCGCCCGTACGGTGCCAGGCACCGTTGCGCGCCTTACTGCTTGACGCCGAGCGACATGTGCTCGTGCACGATCCGCCAGGCGTCGTTTCCAACGCTCTGCCAAGTCAGCGTCATGTGCCCGGGCATGTCGAGCTTGGTGCCGTCCGCCATTTCGCCTTGCACGCGCACGATCGATGCTGTCACGGCCATGTCCGCGCTGACCCAGGTGGAGACCACATTGGTCTCGCTCAGGCTTGCGGTCTTGAACCCGCTCATCCCTGGTCCCCAGATCGCCGCGTACTGCGCGTAACCGCGCACTACGGTCTTGTCCGACGACATGCCGTCGAAGGACAGGAACATGTCCGAGTTGTCGAGCACGCGCGACAACTTTTCGGTCGTCCACGTCTCGCCCGCGTTCTTGGTCCAGGAGTCGAAGAATGCGGTCTTGGCCACATTCAGGCTCGCGACCCCTTCGCTCGAGACGCCCTGGCGCGTGGCCTGGCAGCCGAGGATCAACGAAGCGAGCAGTAACGAAGTGGCGAACGCGCGGATGGTGGATGTCGTGGAGATCATTGGAGTCGTGATGGAGTCGGCTCGGCCGCGGATCTCGCGGTCGCAGAGACCGGAACATACCAGGTTCCAGCGGCGGGTTACGGGGCCCTTGTGGCCGCGTCCTCAGCTGCGCCGGCTCGACTCTTCGACTTCTATCCGAGCCCGTCGGCTCGCGTTGCGGCGCTTCGCGAACTCGTTCCGTGAGTTCCCGCGGCGCATGCGATCGGAAAGATCTTCCCGGTGCCCAGCTTGCCGACCGCATGCGCCGTTTCGAGGTAATTTTCACGTTGAATTCCCCAACTCCCCAATGCACTTCCCCCATGCGCACGCTGATTCACGCCTCCCTCGCTATCGCCACCTTTTCAGTTCTCGCCGTCGCGCAAGTCGCTCCTGACGCAGGACCCGACCAGAGCGTCGCGCTTACCTCCGGTGCCGTTCTCTCCGGCGCGCTGAACAATCGTTCGCCGCTGGATTTTTGGACATCTGACGGAAATCTCTCGACGGAGGATTCGATCGTGATGTACCGCGACGGCGCGCCGCTCAGTGCCAGTCCGAGGCTGCACGATGCCGCGAACCACGTGTTCGGCTGGCCGAGCGACTTGCAGCGCATCAACGGACAGATTTACGGCATCGAGAGCGGCAGGCGCGTGCTCTACACCGTCGATGTGCAGACCGGTCTTTGCACGCAGATCGGACTGCCCAGCTCCACGTTCAAGAACGTCTACACGCTGGCCTACGATCCGGTGGGGGATCGGCTGTTCGCCGTGGACTTGCTGAAGAAGCAACTCTTGTCCTTCAATCGTTTCACCGGGGTGATCACGAAGGTCGGCTATCAAACGCTCAAGACCTACAAGTTCATTCGAGCGCTCGCCTACCGGCCTTCCGACGGGTTGCTGTACGCGGTCGACCAGGGTCTGGATCGTCTGATCACGATTGACACTTTGACCGGCCTGCCGACTTTCGTCCGTCAATTGCCTGCCGACCCGATTTCGCGCATCGAAGAGCTCGAATTCAGGGACGATCAGTTGTACGCGTCCCAGGGGCTCCAGAATCTGGCCGGAGATCTGATCGCTTGCCAATTGCAGAAGATCGACATGGCTCCGGGCGGTCCGCTCACGAACCTCGGGCCGATCATTCCCGAGTGTTCGCCGCATTCGCTGATCATCAACTCGCTGCCCGAGGAATTCCTCTGGAGCGTGGAGAGCGGCCCCGGCAGCGTTTCGTTCGCGGATCCCCGTTCGCTCTCGACCAGCGTCGCGTTCTCCGATCCCGGCGATTACGTGCTGCGCCTGACCGCTTTCGCATCGAGCGGGCCGGTCGTTGACACGGTGACCATCACGGCGAACTGAATCTCGCCCGTACGGTGCCAGGCACCCGATGGGCGAGATCGATCAGAGGATCGGCGTGACGTCGAGAAACCAGACGCCAGCGTGGAGCGTGGATTCGCCCTGCGCCAGATGCACGGGTGAATGGAACAGCGGACCGTCCGTGACGACGGTGTGGTACTCGCCGTTCTCGCCGCAGGCATCGATGCCAAGCGCTTCGAATTCGTCGATCAGTTGGCGATCGAGAGTGCGACCGAGGAACGCGCGATCAAGCACGCCCTCGCGCGCCGCGATGACTGTCGCGCGATAACCCTTGTCGATGAATTCCTCGAGCAGCGCCCGTCGCGGCGCGCGCCACAAAGGATGCAGCGGGCGCATGTCGGCGGCGCCGCACACGCGCTCCACCCACGCGCGGTGATCGTCGATGTCGATGTCGCCGAAGACACCGGTCGGAATCCCGCGCAGGCGGAACTCGCGCCAGGCATCGACGAACACGTCCTCGTAATCCGCCCAGGTCGCGTTGTTCGTGAACAGCCGCAGACCCATGGCCTCGGCCTGCGCGCGCAGCACCGCGTGGGTCAGGCCGTGGGAGCGCGAGCGCTCGCCGCCCTCCATGAACATCGTGAACAGTCCCGCGGGTTCCAGGCCCGAGTGCTTCGCGCGATCGAGCGCCAGGCACGAATCCTTGCCGCCGCTCCACGACGTGATGAACGTGTTGGCGCGCAGGCCCGCGCGATCGACACGCGTATCGCGCGTGGATTGCCCGTCGGTGGACGCGGGTGCGTCAACTTCGGGCGCGGAGAGCTCGAGCGGCGCGGAGTCCGATTGCATCGAGGATTCGGAGGGGCGTGGACGGCTGGAGAGAGCGAGATTTGAATGCCCGTCGTCGGCCGATGGGAGGATCGGGCCAAGCCGGGACGCGAGGACGCTAAAGGGCGGCGCGCCGCGGGTCAAGTGCGCTGAATTCGCCCTTTTGGGAGGTGGGGATTCCGAGCGCTCGTGGTCCGTTCTCTGGCTGGGCTAGCCTCGATCTTTCGCAGCTTTGCAAGAGGGCGGTGTGGTGAGGCGGCTATCGGAGATCACTTGCCGACGGTCGCAGGCTGCGACTCGAGCAGGTTCCTGTAGTGCGCCGCCTGCACAGGTCTGGCCCAGGCATCGTAGTGTTCTACTAGCCGCTCCAACGCCTCGCGCTTGCGGATCGCGTACTCCACAGGTGGCTCCATCTTCTCGAAGCCCTCGATGAGCAAGTGATCGGCTTCGTCGTGCTTGCCCTGCCCGGCAAGGCTACCGCCGAGCATGCTTAGTGTGCTGTAAAGGAGCCAGGTACTGGGCTGCGTTGAACTACGGATCGCGACGGACTCGCGCAAGACCGGCTCCGCCTCGAGGAACTTGCGCTGTTGGATGAGGACTAGTCCGAGCATTGCCAATGAACTGGCCAAGTTCGAACCATCCGAGTCGAGTTCGGCGCGTGCGTGGTCGAGAACTTCCCTCAGAAGTGGCTCCGCCTCTGAAAATCTGCTCATCTCCATCAGCAAAGCGCAAACTCGCTTCGCAACGTACAGCGTATCCGCGTGTTCGTCGCCCAGGATTCGTCGATTGTGTGCAAGCGCTTCGCGGAAGAGTGGCTCCGCCTCGCCCTTCTTGCCCGCGGTTTGCAGCACGTCGGCGAGCATTCCCATCGAATTCACGGTCGTGCTGTCATCGTCACCAAGCGTACGGCGATCAAGCTCTAGAATGTCACGGCATATCGACTCCGCCTCCGTCAACTTGCCGAGCTCAATGAGCAGGTCGGCGAGTTCTCGCCTCGAAAGGACCGTGCTGGGATGGCTTTCGCCTAGGACCAGACGGTAGCCCACCAAAGTGTCGCGGAGAAGAGCTTCTGCCTCGTCCGGCATGCCCCGGGCTCGGAGCAGTGCACCTAGATTGTGCAGTCCCCTGATCGTATCGGGATGCCCTGCCCCGAGGACACGGGTGCTGCGTTCCAACGCATCGCGAAACAACGGCTCGGCCTCATCGAGTCGCCCCTGCGCGTGGAGGATCAAGGCAAGGTTGTTAGCCACGGTAATCGTGCCGTGGTGATCGTCACCCAGGCCATGGCGGCTGAGTTCCCAGGCACGCCGCGCGATGGGCTCAGCCTCGTCCAACTTCTGCTGGTCTAGTAGTGCCAGAGCGATGATGTTTAGCGCTCCGACTACAGAAGGATGATCCTCGTCGAGGACTCGGCAGGCACGCTCCAACGCCTCTCGCGCTATTGGTTCCGCGTCGGGTGATCTGCCTTGCGCTTGGAGCACCGAACTCAAGTTGATCATGAGGCTCATTGTCTGCGGGTGGTCGCCACCCAAGACTCTGCGGCTGCGTTCTAGGGCGTCGGCAACGAGCAACTCCGCTTCACGGAGCAGTCCTTGTTGCCGGAGCAAGTTGGCCAGATTGCTGGCCACACCCTGAGTGTCGGGGTGATCCTCTCCACGAAGGCGGCGGAGGCGGTCGAGCGCATCCCGAGTCAACGAGGCTGCCGCCTCAAACCTGCCCTGAGCGCACAGTACCTGCGCGTAGTTGTTGGCGTCCGTCACCGTCCGGGGATCATCGTTACCGAAGATCCGGCGCGAGCACTCAAGAGCCTCCAACGCGTACTGTTCCGCCTCGCTCAGCTTGCCTTGGTACAACAGCACCTGGGCGAGACTTCCGGCGGAGTGGGTCGCTTTTTCGTGATCCCTGCCGAAGATCTCCAGGAAGCGGTCATGTGCGTCGCGGCTCAGTGATTCTGCTTCGGTCAGTTTGCCCTGCCTGCTGAGCACATTCGCGAGGTTCTCCTGCGAGGTGAGCGTGGAGGGGCTGATCCGACCCCTGTCCTGAAGGTAATTGGCCTGCGCCTCGCGGAGTAGTTCCTCGGCTTCGGTCGACCTGCCCTGGGCATCCAGCACCACCGCAAGATCGTTTTGGCGAGCGCGGTGCCTGGATGCAATTGCGCATTCTGGCCGAAGGCGCACCCCAGGCCGAAGAACCCGCGCCAGCCGCTTCCGTGCGGCCTCGTATAAATCCGAATGAACGTGGCGAGAAATTGCCGCAAGCAAGCGAGAGTTAGTCCATGGCGTCAGACATCCTGATTGTCGACGACGAAGCGGATATCCGCGATCTAGTCGCCGGCATCCTTGACGACGAAGGCTACAG
>JANMRV010000593.1:0-2695 GCA_031388685.1 Planctomycetota bacterium | reverse complement strand
GAATTCACCTAGCGGGTCAATTGCCCGGGCTGCGCGCAGCACCGGCTCCCGTCAGTTCGTCGGCGAGTTTTCCCGCCGCGTAGATCTTGCGCATCGCTTCGATCATCCCGCGGCTGTCGACGGAGACTGCGCGGGCCTGTTCCTCGGTGTAAGCCACGTCGCCGACCAGGCTCTGGATATTGCCGTCGAAGATCAGTCCGACGACTTCGCCGGCGCGATTGACCACCGGACTTCCGGAGTTGCCGCCGATGATGTCGCAGGTCGAGACGAAGTTGAACGCCGTCTTGGCTTCGATCGCGGATTTGGCCGCGACCCAGCTCTTCGGCAATTCGAAGGGATAGGCGTTCTTGCGTTCGGCTGAACGGTCGAAGATTCCGCCCATTTGCGTGAAGGCCGCGACTTCGGCGCCATTCTCCTTGTAGGAAAGCACCTGGCCGAAGGAAAGCCGCAGTGTGAATGTCGCATCGGGGTAGGTCTTGTCGCCATCGACCGCGAAGCGTGCATCGGCGATCTGCCCGTAGCATTCGCGCTCAACCGAGTCGACTTCGTCCTCCCACTTCTTGCGCAGCGCGCGCGCTTCGGGGTCCAAATCGCGCACCAGCCGGATCAGGGGATCCGTGGAAGCCGCGATCGCCGCGGCGCCGCCCTCCGCGAGACGTTTGCGTTCCGCGACATCGAAGAGCTTCGTGCCGCCGATCAGTTCCTCCGCACGCGCGCGCGGCGCCTTGCCGCCGAGTGCAACAAGCACGATCGGATCCTCGCCGCCAAGCGTCTCGGCAAGCCGCGAGAGTCCGCTCCAGAGCGCGTCGGTCTCCATGCCGCGGTCGAGCGGAGCCGGAGAAAACAGGCCGATCTCGAGCGTCTTGCGCGCGCTGTCGCGGTATTCGCGCATGCGCTTGCTGTCGGGCAGTGCCTGCTCGGCCGCCAGGCGTGTCAGATCCTTGGCGTAGCCAAAGGTCTTGGAACCCAGGTTGAAGCCGCCGCCGCCGAGTGCGATGTAGCGCGCGTACATCGAGCGCGCGACTGCGCGCGAAGCCGCCAGGCGATCCCAAGCTCCGCCCGCCTTGGCCTTCAGTTCAGGATTGGCGTCGACCGCCGCGCGCAGCGTTTTTTCAGCAGCGATCTTCTCGCCCATCAACTGCGGATCGAGCAATCCCTGCAGGATGCCGGTGCGCGCCTTGCGGCTGTTCTGCACGCTGAACAGGTCGGTCTCCATCAAACGCGCGTTCTCGGCGCTCCTGCCGGAAAAAGTCTGCATTTGGACTTCGCGCCGCCACAGGCGCTGCAGCCCCATCGGCATCACGTAGTCGCGCAACCAGCGCATGTCCTCGACGGTCTTCAGACGCTCCGTCGAACCGGGGTGGCCGGCGACGAAAACCAGTTCCTTGTCCGCGCAGCCATTCACCGACCAACGCAGGAAATGTTCAGGCTGAATCGGCTTGCCGTTCTCGTAGATACGGAAGAAGCACATGTCGAGGCAGTAGCGCGGGAACTCGAAGTTGTCGGGATCGCCGCCGTAGAACGCCGAGTCCTTCTCAGGTGCCATCACCAGCTTGACGTCGGTGTAGGTCTTGTAGCGATACAGGTGATAGCGGCCGCCCTGGTAGAGCGTGACGATCTCGCTTTTCATGCCGGTGGCGGTCTGCGATTCCTTTTCGATCGCCGACATCTCGCCGCGGCGCGCCGCGTTCTTCTCGGCGACGTTCATGCTGTCTTTGGCCGCGCCCATGACGCGCGCGCTGACATCCTCGATCGACCACAGGCAGTCGAGATAGAGATCGTCGCAGGGCAGTTCCTTGTCCTCGCTCGTGGCGTAGAAGCCATTGAGCAGCAGGTCCTTTTCCTTGGTCGAGAATTTCTGCAAGACGTCGGAGCCGACGTGGTGATTGGTCATCACCAGTCCAGTCGCCGAGACGATCGAACCCGACCCGCCGGTCGAGAAGCGCACGCAGGACTTCTGCAGATGCTCGAGCCAGGCCACGCTGGGCTCGAAGCCGTACTTCTTCTTCAGGACTTCGACGGGCGGCTTGTTGAACAGCCACATGCCTTCGTCGGCGCGCGCCGTGCCGAAAGCTGCCAGGACCGCCAGGGTGATCGAAAGGGAAAGGGCTCGCATGGGTTTGCTCCTCGCAGGGTTGAAACGAGGTTGTAGCGAGGTGACGCGCCTTCGCGCAATCTCAGCCGCGTTCAACTTCCCAAACTTCCTTGCCGAAGTGGTCCCAGGGCAGCCGGCCTTCGTCGCATTGCTCGTCGGTCGAAAACTGCACGTCGACGAAGTAAATGATGTGCCCGGGCGTCGCCGGCCGCAGGTTGCGGCAGCCGTGGGCCACGCCTGGGGGGATGCGGATCAGGCGCGAATTTCCGTCGCCGAGAACGATGCGCCAGACGTCGCCTTCGGTCGGCGAGCGTTTGCGCGCGTCGGCCAGGACCAGCAGGATCTTGTCGGAGGGCGGCACGTACCAGACGTCGGTCTGACGATCGTGCAGGTGAAAAGCCTTGATCGCCAGCGGCTCGAGCACGCTGAAATTGATCTGGCGCATCTGGAATCCGGGCAGTTGCTTGTGCACCCCCGCATCGATGCGGCCGAGTTCGGTCATCGAACCGCCGTCGTCGTTGAAGCGCTTGAGTTCGATGATCTCGACGCCCTCGATGCGGCGCTTGGGACTGTAATCCTGCTTGGAGTACTTGGCTTTGG
>JANMRV010000552.1:0-2723 GCA_031388685.1 Planctomycetota bacterium | reverse complement strand
GGCGCAGGCGCGGGCGTCTGGTACCCAGGAGCCGGCGGCGGCTTGGCGGCGGGCGCGGCGGCCTGCGGCGGCGCAACCGGCGCGGTCGAGCTGGAGGTCGGAGCCGGGGCAGCGGCTGCCGGCTTCGCGGGCGCTTGCTCTCCCGCCACCGCAGTGACCGTCGCAGTGGACGAGGCGGACGGAACGGCAGGAGCAGCGGATGCGGAGGTCTGCGTGGACGCAACGGCCCCCGGCGCGACGGCCAAGGTCGGCGCAGGCGGCTCCACCTTGGACATCGCCTGGGGAGGGACGGGCTCGCTCGCTGCGGGCCCCGGTTGGCCTGCCTGCTCGTTCGTGACGCAAGCGATCAGCAACAAGGGGAGGAACGGGACGAAGGTGAGCTTCATGCGAAAGGGTGTCACTGAACGAAGAGTGGAAACCAGGACCGAGTCCGAAGGCCTGCCGAGACTTTGGCGGGACACTAGGTTACGGCCTAGGGCGGAGAATGGTAGTCAATCGACCGCAGAGGCCGATTTGCTTCAGAAGGCGTGGTCGATGGGCGCTGCGGCTGGCCGTTCTCGAAGGGCCTAGGTCCCGATGTCGCGCCGGGTGCCGCCCCTTGCAGCGGATCCAAGCCAGAGCGCCCAAGGTCATCCGACTGCTAGGCTGGCCCCCGGGGCCCGGACGGCCCGAAACCAGGCATGCACTACGCGCCGCGAACCATTGCGCTCGTCACCGAGCTCTTCCACCCGCCGACCCACCCGGATCCGGCACCGGTGCAGCGCGTTCACAACCAGCTATTCCAGACCGGAAGTTCCCCCTACCAGGGCTTCGTCGTCACGCCCCAGGGCGCGGTGCTGTCGAACCCGACGACGCGGCCCGGCGCATCGTCCATGGCCGCCTTTCTGAGCGACCGATTCCAGTTCCGCGAGGAATTCTCCAGCTTGACGGTGGAGGAATTCGCTCTGCGTGCGCGCTTCGTGACCGAGCTCGTCGCGAACCAGACCGGAGTCCAGGTCTTCACGATGCAGCAAGTGACCGTGCGCACGCTGGTCAACCCACGCTACTTCAAGGACAGCCGCACGTTCCTGAAGCAGGGGTTGCTCGGCTTGGAAGGCGAGACCGACGACTTCGGCCGCGAGCCGCAACTTTTCGGCCTGCGCATGGTCTTTCCCGCGCAGGAATCCGCGCCGCAGTCCTACGCGCTGCGCATCGAGAGCTACCACGCCGACACGCGCGACGTGTACATCGAGAATCAGGCCAGTTTCCCGCCGATCCTCGTCGCGCGCGGCCTGGGCACGATCGAAAAAAACATCCTCGAGGCCTATCAATTCCTGGTCGAACGCGCGCTGCGCTTCGTCAGCCGCTTCGACGCGAAGATCTAGCCGCCGTGCCGCGCTCGCCCGCCGCCGTGACGGCGGATGAGACAGCTGGACTCAAGGCTTGCCGTCCGCGGCTCCGATAGCGCACGATTCGCCGCCCCACTGCTCGATGACTTCCACGACCGAGGCTTCTTCCACGCGCCCGCTGTTGGCCTTCTTCGGCCACCACAAGTGCGCGAGCACCTGGATCCACAGCATCGTGGATTGGGTTTGCGCGGACGCGGGCTGGAAGCTCGCCTACGTGTACGACGAGAAACCCTTCGGCAACGACCTCGCAGGCTTCGTGAAGCGCGAGGGCATCGACTTCGTCTCGTATGTCAACGCCAACGCGAAGTTCGTGAATCTGCAGGATTTTCGCGGTTTTCACGTCGTTCGCGATCCGCGCGACCTGGTCGTGTCGGCCTACTTCAGCCACCGCAACTCGCATCCGACCGACGACTGGCCCGAATTGCCGGCGCATCGCGAGAAACTGAACAGCGTCTCCAAGGAAGAGGGTCTGTACCTGGAGATGGAGTTCAACCGGCCGGTGCTCGAGGAGATGTACAACTGGAATTACGACCAGGAGAACGTCCTCGAATTGCACCAGGAGGAATTCACGCCCGATCCCTATCGCGGTTTCCTGAACGTGTTCGGGTTCCTGGGCGTGCTCGACGAGGACAACTTCGCCAAGCGCCGTCAATTGCCGTACCTGATGCGCGCGGCGAACAACATCTGGTGGCGGCAGGGAAAACTGCCCTGGCGGCGAGCGCTGGACAAGATCCCCGCGGAACGATTGCTCGGCATCGTGCACAACAACCGTTTCTCCAACTACGCGGGCGGCCGCAAGAAAGGTCAGGCGGACGAGAAGAGCCACTACCGCAAGGGCGAAGCGGGCGACTGGGTCAATCACTTCACGCCCGAGCACGTCGCGCGCTTCAAGGAACTCTACGGCGACGTGGTCGTAAAACTCGGCTACGAGTCGTCGCCGGAGTGGTCGCTCGAGCGGCACACCGTGCTCGGCGTGCGCTGACTAGCGACCCAGTTTCGCGCGCACTTTTGCCACGCATTGCTCTCGCTCGTCGGGTCCGAGCAGAACGCGCCAGACGAACACGCACACGGCGCCGAAGATCAGCGCCTTCAGGCCGCTGACCGGCGTGAACATCGCAGCGTGGTCTCGCGACAGGGCCTTGTCGATCCACAGGGTCGCGCCCATGACGGCGAGCACGAGCGCGAGCAGCGCGGCCATGCGACCGTGCTCGAAGCGCGCTCCGACGAGCTTGCTCGCGAGAACATGCCCGAACACGCCGAGCAACATGAAGGTCACCAGCGTCGCAATCGCCGCGCCGACGATGCCGAGGCTTGGAATGAGCACGAAACACAGGC